>CAYGKL010000062.1:0-18896 GCA_964350505.1 uncultured Roseivirgaceae bacterium
AGGCTGGTTGATTATATAAAGAAAACTCAAGAACTAGGTGCGGAACATTTTGATGATAAAGAGAACCTTTCCTTTGGTAAAATGACTTTACAAGAATGGAACAACTTATTTGCTAAGCATTTAGACCATCACTTAGGCCAGTTCGGAGTTTGAGTGAAAGTTTAGCTGCTAATTCTCCTTAATACTTGCGTTTTAAGTCATTTCGACCACAGGGAGAAATCATCAACTTTAATGTAAGTCAGTAAAAGATTTCTCAGTCGTGCCCTACCTCGGCTGGCAAGCTCCTTCGAAATGATGTTGCAAAATTAGTCGCAATACGCCTATCTCAATACTCGATACTAATATCTCTCTACTATTTACCCCAATCAATTACCGGACTAGCATAGTAATTCACACCGTTCCTTCTGAGGAATTTACCATGATGTGCCAATCGTTTTCTATAGTTTTCCCATTTGCGATTCTCCTGTGTGGACCAGCCTAATTCGGCAAAGCCAATAACTCGAGGAAATGCTAAGTATTCCAATTCATCAATCGTTCTGATCGTTTCTGCCCATAAAGGAGCTTCAACGCCTAAAACACTTTCAATCGGGAAGAATGATTCTGGATTCCAGTTGTATGCCGTATCAACCGGAATGTATCCTGCCCAACGCAAACCAAACTCAGAATCTTTATCATACTTCATGTCTAGATAAGCCTTTTTAGCAGGAGAGAGGATCAGCATCATGTTTTGATCAATAGCCAGATTTGCATTCTTTTCACTGTTCCACCATTGAGCAACTGCACTTGTGTTGAGGTTTGCTGTGGCCACTTCGTCCCAACCAATCATTCGCTTACCATACTTCTGCACAATCTTTTCAACCTTCTCTACGAAGTAGATGTAGTCATCCTTCTCAGTTACCAAACTTTCATCTCCGCCAATATGAAAATAAGGGCCAGGACTTATGGCGCTTATTTCTCGGATTACATCATCTATAAATTCATAAACGGAGTCTTTTCTTGTATCGAAAGTGCTATAACCAACTGCCATGCTTGTCACTATTTCTATCTTTTTACCATTGCCATTAAGGAAAGGGTAGGCCAAGGAAGCCGAATTAGTATGGCCGGGCATATCAATCTCTGGAATAATGGTAATATGTCTTTCCGCTGCGTAGGCCACAATCTCCTGATAATCTTCCTGAGTGTAGAATCCACCGGGGCCACCACCTACACCAGTGGTACTGCCTACTTCAGTGAGCTTTGGCCAAGATTTGATTTCAATGCGCCAGCCCTGATCATCAGAAAGGTGCATATGGAAGGTGTTGATTTTATAATAAGCCAGTATGTCGAGGTATTTCTTCACATCTTCCACAGAAAAGAAATGTCTGGCCACATCTAGCATGGTGCTTCTAAATCCAAATTGAGGTTGATCTTTAATGGTTCCTGTTGGGATTACCCAAATAGGGTGCTGAGCTAGAGTGTCATTCGCTGTTTCTGGCACAATTTGTCTTATGGTTTGAATGCCTCTAAACGCTCCAACCGCTGAACCTGCTTTTAAAATGAGAGAGTCTTCTGTGATCTGTATTTCATAAGCTTCTTCGTTGCTGAACCCCGAAATCTCTTGGATACTGAGGTGAGTATAGGCTTTTGAGTTTATTGCTAAATCAATACCCGTTTTAGCCTCGATTTTATCCGTTAAATAATCAGCAACTCCTTCAAATGCCAAATCATTTGCTTGAATGCTTAAGTTGGTGAATTGGTCGAGGGCAAAACCATTGGCTGAAGCAGTGACTTCCAATGGTTGAGGAATAACATTTGAAGCTTTAAGGTCTGTGGTTGGAAAGTCTATTTCCCTTTTGGTTTCACATGACCAAAAGACAATAAAGATTAGAAAGAATAGGTATGACAGGGAACGTTTCATAAGTGCTCAAAAATTGTCTGAATCTACAGATTTTCTTTTCCATTCTGTATTGAAATTGGTGTAAAAGGGTTTTCAGGGCTTAAAAAAGGATAGTCTCTTTTTGAATAAACTGGGGTTTAATTCAATTGGCTGGACCCTTCAATACTTTTCAATTTCTTATTTTGCTCCTGATTTTTTGATATTACACTTATGAAAGGAATTTATCGTCTTTTGATCATTTTGGTAATCGTAACTGCTTGTTCCCAACCAAAAGAAAGAAAAGTGGTGCTCATTATTATCGATGGTGTGCCAACAGATGTTCTCGAAAGCGTAAATACTCCTTTTATAGACGAAATCGCGGAGGTGGGTGGCTATGCTCATGCTTATCAAGGTGGAGAGAAAGGTGGCTATAGCCAAACCCCAACTATTTCTGCACCGGGCTATATGAATATGATTACAGGCGTATGGGGCAACAAACACAATGTATGGGGCAACTCTGTCAAAGACCCCAATTATAATTACTGGAACATATTTCGGGCTGCAAAGGAATTGAAACCAGAACTTCGCACAGCCATATTTTCTACTTGGGAAGACAACCGAACCAAGTTAATTGGCGAATCTATACCTGAAGCTGGCTCTTTGAAATTAGACTATGCCTTTGACGGGTATGAGTTAGATACAGTTGCATTTCCTCATGGTAACGATCGATTATATATTCACAGGATAGATGAGTATGTAACAGATGAAGCAGCGAAAAATATTAAGGAAGAAGCTCCGGATGTTTCTTGGGTTTATTTAGAATATACCGATGATATGGGGCATGCCTATGGTGATAGCCCTCAGATGGTTGAAGCTGTAGAAATGGCTGATAATCAGATCGGTAGAATTTGGGAGTCCATTAAATTCAGAGAGGCTAATTTTAATGAAGAGTGGATGATTGCAGTAACGACAGATCATGGCCGAACCGCATCGAATGGCAAAGGGCATGGCGGCCAATCGGATAGGGAAAGAGCTACCTGGGTGGTCACCAATTTAAATGAAACTAATGAACGATTCACAGATGGACTTTCCGTTGTCGACATTATGCCAACAGGCCTTGTATTCTTGGGTTTAAAGCTTCCAGAGGCCCAAAGAGCTGAAATTGACGGTGTCACTTTCCTAGGGGAACTCACGTTGCATTCTCCGAAAGCTGATTTGAAGGATGATAAAGTAAGAATTTCATGGAAGGGCACAGGAAATGGCGAAGTTGAAATTCTATATGCTAATACCAATCATTTTGCTCAAGGAGTTGAAGATACATATCAGTCGCTTGGAAGGGTAGATACTTCTGCACAAGGCTTCGATGTACAAATCCCACTTTCAGCAGGCACCTATAAATTTCTTCTAAAAGGGGAAGACAATTGGGTGAATACTTGGTTGATGATTGACTAACTGAGTTGCCCTAATTCATCTTTTGGTTTTAGTCCTAATCTGCCTGAAAATCAAACGGGAGTTTCTTGAGCAAACAGAACATTTGCTTTTCTCGACCATCTAAATCAAGATCACACAAGTTTTTTGAAATTGCTTTTTTGGTGCATGTCAATAGAAAAATGCTTTGTACACCAGAATGCAACTAGTTGTTTTTTCATTCATTAATTTGGTTTCACAAACACCTAAACATAGTACGATGACGCGATTGAAACTACTCACTATGAGTGCTTTGCTTTTAGCACTTCTCAGCCCTGTCAGGGTACATGCACAAGTTGAAAAATCATTGGATAAAACACTTCTTGAAATTCTTGATGAAGCAGAATCTTATCAGGAATACAAAGTGATTAAGACAAGCAAGATCAGGAATTTCAGAAATGCCATGTTCGACAGTCTTGATTTCTATAAGGAGACCATCCAATCTCTCCAATCAGAGCTGAATACAGTCAAAACAGAAATGGATCAACTCAAAAATGAGTTTAGTCTAATGCAGCAGTCTCTTCAAGAGAGTGAGGCAAGTTCAGACCTGATCGGTTTCTTGTGGTTCGATATGAAAAAGATGACTTACAGTATTTTCGTTTGGTCAGTAGTTTGTCTTCTAAGCCTTTGTCTTGTCATCATGTATGGACGAATCAAACATGTTTGTAGCGTGGTGAAAAGAGTAAAGAGCGCTTACTCTAAAATTGTAGAGGATTATAGGAATCAAAGATTTCAGGCAACAGAAAAACAAATGAAGTTGAGGCGTGAGCTACAAACTGCTTTAAATAGGCTAGAGATGTCTCAAAGCCTCGAGGAAAAATAATTTTAATCTTAATAGTAGTGTCGGATTGGTCGATAGGCCAAAAGAAAAACCCCAGCATACGGCTGGGGTTTTTTTGGTTGAGATTGAAGGTGAGTTCAAGCTTGGTTTTATGCGTAATCAGTTCTTGGTTTTGGTCCACCAGCTAGAATGTCTTCGCTAGCAATTGCCTCGAACTTTTTAAAGTTGTTTTGGAACATCCTTGCCAACTTGTTAGAAGTTTCATAGAAGCCTTCATCATTTTTCCATGTTTCTCTTGCACTAAGCAGTTCGCTAGGTACATCTGGACAAGTCATTGGAATTTCAGCACCAAAAATGGAATGCTTTCTGTATCCAACATTATCTAATACACCAGATAGAGCTGCTGAGATCATGGCTCTTGTATATCTTAATTTGATTCTTGAACCAACACCATAAGGACCACCTGTCCAGCCAGTATTGATCAACCAAACATTTACGCCATGCTCATCCATTTTCTTACCCAGCATTTCAGCATAAGCTGTTGGGTGCAGTGGCATAAATGGTGCTCCGAAGCAAGCTGAGAATACCGGACTTGGTTCAGTTACACCAGCTTCAGTTCCCGCAACTTTAGAAGTATATCCAGAAATGAAGTGGTACATCGCTTGTGCTCTGCTAAGCTTCAAGATTGGAGGCATTACTCCGAATGCATCACAAGTAAGGAAGAAAATGTTTTTTGGAACACCGCCAATTGACGGTTGCGCAATATTGTTGATGTGATCTATAGGGTAGGACACTCTCGTGTTTTCTGTTACCGAAGTGTCTTCGTAATTAACAGTCCTAGTGCCTTTAATAAATCTTGTATTCTCTACAATCGCACCGTATTTGATCGCTCTGAAAATATCTGGTTCATTTTCTTCAGTAAGGTCAATTGCTTTAGCATAGCAACCGCCCTCAAAGTTGAAAACGTTTTTGGCTGTCCAACCATGCTCATCATCACCAATCAATAATCTGTTTGGATCTGCGGAAAGAGTGGTTTTACCTGTTCCAGAAAGGCCAAAGTAAACCGCAGTATCTCTTTTTTCAATTCCCATGTTGGCTGAACAGTGCATTGGTAATACGCCATCAACTGTTGGTAATAGGAAGTTGAGTACAGAAAAAATACCTTTTTTCATTTCACCAGAATACTGAGTTCCCCCAATAAGTATCATTCTTTTGGTGAAGTTCACAATAGCAAAGTTGCTTTGTCTTGTGCCATCAGTTTCAGGGTCTGCTTCAAATTCAGGGCAGCAAATGATGGTGAAGTTGGGTTCAAAGTCTGCAAGCTTATAAGCTTCAGGCCTGATAAACATATTATAACAGAATAAGTTATGCCATGCAAGAGTGTTCACAACTCTCAATTTTAAACGATGCGTTTTGTCTGCACCAGCATAAGCGTCTCTTACGTATACTTTTCTCTCTTCTAGATATCCAAGCATTTTGGTGTAGATTCTATCGAAAGATTCAGGAGAGATGCCAATGTTAATGTCACCCCACCATACTTTATCCTCAGTCATTTCATCTCTTACAATGAATCTGTCTTTTGGAGATCTACCGGTGTATTTACCAGTATCGCACATTAAAGCACCGGTGTCCGTTAAGTGACCTTCACCGTTTTTAATGGCCTCCTCAATAAGTTCGGTCTGATTCAGGTTCCAATGTGCTTCTTTAACTTTTTTGATGCCTGCTGCTTCCAGGCCTGCTTTGTTGGATTTAATCCCAGTTTCTAACATGATTATTGGCTTAATTTCTTTGTTTATGAAATCGTTTGCAAAAGTAAGTATCGTAGCGGAAATTAGAACAATTATTGGCTACAAATAATGATTAATATCACAAGGCTCTATTTCGTCATGTAAACAGACTGTATTTGCAATAAATGGCTTGCTTCATGTTGAATACGGTCGTAGATTGAAAACTTTGCTAAAAACTAATTAACAACTATGTCAGATCAGAAAACGATTTGGGGGCATCCCCGGGGACTGGCTACGCTATTTTTTACTGAGATGTGGGAGCGTTTCAGTTATTACGGTATGCGTGCCTTGCTCATACTTTTTATGACAACAGCCGTAATTGATGGCGGCTTAGGCTTCGATGATAAAACTTCAGGAGCAATTTATGGACTTTATACAATGGGGGTTTATCTGCTTGCATTACCAGGAGGTTGGCTCGCTGATAGATTATTTGGACTGAAGAAATCAGTTTGGTATGGTGGTATCATCATCGCGCTGGGTCACTTCACTATGGGGATCCCTGGCATTCTGAAATTATTTTCAGGAGCAGCAGAGCAAACTGAACTTTCTTTATTAGATACCAATGCATTTTTTCTAGGCTTAATATTGATAGTCTTAGGGACAGGGCTTCTTAAACCAAACATCAGTACAATAGTGGGGCAACTTTATGCTCCTGGAGATGCAAAACGTGACGCAGGTTTTTCAATTTTTTATATGGGAATTAATATAGGTGCTTTTGCAGCGCCTATTTTGACTAGCTCAGCAGCGGCTTATGATTGGCACTTAGGGTTTGGACTTGCAGGTTTTGGAATGGTAATAGGTCTTATTCAATATAAACTAACCAGCAAAAGCTTGGATGGGCTTGGTGATCCACCTGTAATTTCAACTCCTGCTGAAACTGCATCTCAATCAAAGTTGAGAAAAATTACAATGATTATTGGAGCGGTTTTGACACTGCTGGTGACTTTGATGTTCCTCAATATTATCACGATTGATGCCAGTGCAATTGCTGGGGCATCGGGAACCATCATAGCTATTGTTGCTTTTGCTTATTTGGCCTATATCATCGTCTTAGGTGGTTTAGAGGCCAGTGATCGAAAGAAGGTAATTGCAATTGGTATTGTATTCATTTTCTCAGCAGTTTTTTGGTCGGGTTTTGAGCAAGCTGGTTCAACTTTAAACCTATTTGCAGAGCGTTTTACGGATAGAACAATTTTTGGATGGGAGATACCAGCGGGCTGGTTTCAGTCTGTCAACTCAACCTTTATTATATTATTTGCTCCATTCTTTGGTGCTATGTGGATTTGGTTAGCTAAGCGCAACTTAGAGCCAAGTTCACCATTGAAATTTGCCTTTGGTCTTTTTGGTGTAGCTGCTGGTTTCTTTGTCATGTACTTTGCAGCGAAAATTGCAGCGAGCGGAGATTTTGCAGCACCAACCTGGTTGATTTTTACTTATCTACTTCATACTTGGGGCGAATTGAGCTTAAGCCCTGTAGGTTTAAGTCTTATGACCAAATTGGCACCTAAGGGTTATCAAGGCCAAATGATGGGGGTTTGGTTCTTATCAGTTTCATTAGGAAACCTTCTTGCCGGTTTGATAGCAGGGGAAGCATCTGGTGGAACAGAAGAAGCTTTATCTCAAATGCCAGATCAATACATGACTATTGTATTGACCACTTTTGGCGCAGCATTGCTTCTTTTGGCATTGAATAAACCACTTAGAAAACTAATGGGAGACGTCCATTAACCAACAGTTTTAAAACATAATTAAGGGCCATTGACTCAACAGTCAATGGCTTTTCTTTTGCATGCTACTTTGGCTCTGTGGCAAACGAGGTGTTTTTTAAATTCTTATATTTCTAAATGCAACCATAGGTAAGAGACCATGTCTTTAGCTTGACCTTAATAAATTGAGTACCAGTTATCACAATATTCATCAGCCAATAATAGATAGATGTCTGCAAGGAGATCGGTCGGCTCACTATGAATTGTACAAACTTTATTCTAAAGCCATGTACAATACGAGTTTACGTATTACTGGTAATGAAATGGATGCCGAAGATGTTTTACAAGAATCATTCGTGAGTGCATTTAAGAACCTCACAAGCTTCAAAGGAACAGCTTCATTTGGAAGTTGGTTAAAAAGGATAGTCATTAATAATGCTATCAACCTTGTTAAGAAGCGAAGGATAGATTTTGAATCGGTTGATGGGAAAGAAGACGAAACTGCTTTTCTAGATAGTCATTCAGAGATAGACATTACATATGATGTTAACCTGATTAAAGATGGGATAGCTAGACTACCAGAAGGGTATAGGTTGGTTTTAACACTTTATTTAATTGAAGGGTATGATCATAAGGAGATTGGCCAAATTTTGGAAATCACTGAATCCACATCAAAATCACAATTCAATAGGTCGAAGAAAAAGTTAAGAGAAATTCTAAAAGAGGAATTGAAATATGCAGGGTAAAGATAGATTAGAACGGTTCATAGCTGAAAATAGTGAAGCTTTCGATACAGAAGTACCTAATAAAAGGAATTGGAATGCCATTGAAAGTGAATTAGGATTCAATGACAATCGGCATCGGCAGAATACCTCTTGGTATTGGAAAGCTGCTGTTTTTTTACTCCTAGGCGCTGTAGGGTTTTTATTGGTGGATAAGTACGATTTTAAGGTATCGAATGATCAGGTAAGTAATCTTCAAAAGTTCGAAGAATTAGAAACCTTTTATAGTTCATTAATTGCTAATAAAGAGGAAAGGCTGGCTTCAGAGACTCCGAATAGAGAAGCTTCAGTTTACCTAGAAGTAGAGATAAAAGAACTCGATGAGATCTATTCTGATTTAAAAGAGATGTTTCTAGAAAGTCAACCCTCTGAACAAGTAATGGAGCGATTAGTGCACTTACTCAGACAGAAATTACACGTGATTGATAGCCAATTAGAAAGGATAGAAAAGCAAAAGATTCCAGAGGGAGTGGAGGATTCAGCTGAAATTTCTATGTAATTAAACTGTAGTTATAGGATTGGCAGAGTCGTGAACTAATCCGTTTTCACACTTAAAAGTTCGTTTAGGGTAATTCTCAATCAACTTGAAATCATGGGTGGCCATGAGCACTGCCGTACCACTCTTATTAATATCCTGAAAGGTCTTGAAAATGCCATCAGATACTTCAGGGTCGAGATTTCCTGTAGGTTCATCGGCAATAAGTAAAGAAGGCTCGTTAATCAATGCTCTGGCAATCACAACTCTCTGTTGTTCACCACCTGATAGTTGATGCGGCATTTTATTCGAAACAGCACCTAAGCCAACCCTCATCAATACTTCGGCTAAACGGCTCTTCATTTTAGCCTTGTCTTTCCAGCCAGTTGCTTTCATGACGAAGTAAATGTTTTCAGCAACATTCCTGTCGGGCAGAAGTTGAAAGTCTTGGAAGATAATCCCCAATTTTCTACGTAGTTGAGGTACTTGATTTCTTTTGATGTTCTCAATATCAAAGCCAGCAATCCGAATACTTCCCATATATAAAGGAAGATCACAATAAAGGGTTTTGAGTAAAGAGCTTTTTCCACTCCCGGTTCTTCCAACTAAATAAACGAATTCACCTTTGTCAATTTTCAGGCTAATATTGTTCAAGACAGTTGTGTCTTCCTGAAATATACTGGCGTCTACAATTCTAACTATGGGTTCACCGGAAAAAGTCATCTAGATTTCTAGTTTTTGAAGTTTACCAAAAGGGAGATCGTTAATTAACTGTTTTAACGCTTCTTCTTTGCCTTCTAGTCCGTATTTATCCAAATTTTTTAAAGGGCGGTCTGCTCTAAAATAGGCAATAAGAACGAAGTTCTCGTCTCTTAACTGAATGTAATCTGGGATTTTGGCCTTGCCTTTAACTTTGATAATGTACATTTCTTTTGTTAACTCCGGGATACTGAGATAACCCGGAGTTTGCATTAAAGTTTTATCCATTTGCTTTGGCATGATCAGCAAGAAACTGTGCCAATCCCTTATCTGTCAATGGGTGGTCCAAAAGGCTTGTAATCACTTTAAGAGGACATGTAGCAACATCAGCACCTATTTCAGCACATTGAATTAAGTGCATTGTGTGTCTTACGGAAGCTGCTAATACTTCGGTCGGATATCCATAATTCTCATAGATACCAACGATTTGCTCAATGAGTGTTAATCCATCAAACCCAATGTCATCTAGTCTTCCAATAAATGGAGAGACATATGCAGCACCAGCTTTAGCAGCCAAAAGTGCCTGCCCTGCTGAGAAGACTAAGGTACAATTCGTTCTAATGCCTTCTGAAGTGAAGTATTTAATGGCTTTTACGCCATCTTTAATCATTGGTATTTTAACAACGATCTTGTCATCTATTTTAGCAAGCTCTTTACCTTCCTTGATCATACCATCAAAGTCAGTAGCAATTACTTCAGCACTCACATTGTCATCTACAATGTTACAAATTGCCTTGTAATGAGCCATTACCTTATCATGACCAGAAATACCTTCTTTAGCCATAAGAGAAGGGTTTGTGGTTACTCCATCGAGCACCCCAAGGTCATATGCTTCTTGAATTTCATTCAAATTTGCGGTATCAACAAAGAACTTCATTTTTGATTTTTTAGCGTTTACAGATGTTTACAAAGCTAATGTTTTTTAATAAGCTTGGAGAATCTCTTTCAGGTTTCTAATGGACTAACCTCTAATTAGTTCACATACTCTTTTTTCTTAACCAATGCCAACATATCGCCTTCCAATGGGAGGTAACCATATTCATAACAAAAGAAATAAGTAGCGCCAGCTTTTGTGGTGTAGAGGTTAGTGTGATAATCGAAGTCAAAGCCTTTTTCAACCAACTTAGAGCGTGGCACTTTAGTAGTTCCATCAGGGTTTAATTCTTCTAACACTCTTCGATTCTTGCGCAAAACATAATGCACATTCCGCACATAATTATTCGTGTCGGAGTTGAGTTTATTATTGTAAGAATTACGACATGCATCATCGCAGAACTTCTTATCTGCTCTTCCTTTGAGTTGGGATCCGCACTCTAAACATTTTTTTTCTTCCATGGTGTGTTTCTGTTAATCCTTCTAAAATAGCTAAAATCATTGATTATCCATTTGTAAACGACTACAAACGATTACAACTATTTAACAACCGACTTCCATTTGAGAGGCCCACTTACTTTGCCATCGTCAATTCGGAATTAACGAAAACGACAAAATCAATTTTCAACTTAAAAATTATTATCATGCAAAATTTAAGAAACCGAGTACAGTTAATTGGAAGATTAGGTCAAGACCCTGAAGTCAGAACTTTAACAAGTGGTAAGACGCTCACCACGTTTTCCGTAGCTACTACAGATGCCTACAGAAACTCAAGCGGTGATAAAGTAGAAGAAACTCAATGGCACAATATTGTAGCCTGGGGAAAAGTAGGAGAGATTGCTGGGGAATATCTAAGCAAAGGGCAAGAAGTGGCGCTGGAAGGTAAACTTACTCATAGATCTTATGAGACTTCGACTGGTGAAAAAAGGTACGTTACTGAAATTAACCTTAATGAGCTATTGATGATGGGCTCCAAAAAATCATAGTTTTTGACTAGTAGATTTATCTGGGTTGATTGATTTGTTCGATTAACCCAGAATTAAATCTGCAATCGCTTGATAACTCATGAAGATGCCTATGGCTGTAAGCACTATAAAACCAACTCTGTTCTTTTTAATTGTTCCTAGTTTCTTCTTTTTCATATCCGTCTTTTTATTGTTGACAGATAAATTGCAAATCTGAGACCATTGCAAATAGGGCCAATGAAGGTGCTTTTCTAGGTGATGCACGTACCAATTATAGGTGTTATTCCCAAAATTGGAATCTCAATTGAAAGGCTGGACGCATTCAACTACTCCACGGTAAGCAATTCACATTCTTTTAGGAAATCAGAATCTACCTCTAATCCAAGGCCTGTTTCATTGGTGATGGATATTTCCCAATTCTCTAAGTATTTCATTCCTCCAATAATCGGATCGAATTCATGGAAAAGAGGGCTATCGAAATCGAAGAATTTCACTAAATCTGATGCATAGGCCAAGTGGCAATTTGCTGTAAAGACTAATCTACTTTCTACGAAACCACCAATCTGAGTGAGGATACCATAATTTTCTGCGACTTTGAGAATTTTTTGAGCTTTATGTAAACCGCTTGATTTTCCGAGTTTAATATTGAAGTAATCACAATACCTGCCCTTAGCGAGCTTTTTAGCATCAATATGATCTAGCAGGCATTCATCCGCCATAATTTTAACCGGACTATTGTTAATTACCTTCTTCAGTTCTGAGTATCTTCTTTTGTTAATTGGTTCTTCACAGTATTGAATGTTGAGACTAGAAATTTCATTAAGACATTTGATAGCCTCTTTTGGAGTCCAGCCTTGATTGGCGTCAATTCTGATGTCTATTTTATTTCCTACAGCTTGTCGAATAGATTTAAGCCTTTTAACATCCTTTTCCCACCCGTCTCCAACCTTGATTTTTAACGTTTTGAATCCTAAAGCTACCTGATCTATGGCGTCTTGGGTCATTACCTCAACAGCAGCTAGGCTTATGGTGAAGTCTGTTTTAATGATTTTGTTAATTTCTCCGCCTAGATATGAATAAAGGGGTTTTCCTTCACTTTTTGCGGCTATGTCGTGACAGGCAATTTCAATGGCCGATTTGATCCCAGTGTTTCCAAATACCAATCTGTCCATCATTAGATTGATCTTTTCAATATCTTTTGGGTTCTCACCTAAAAGTCTTTCTGCCAAAAACTTCCCAATTATGAAGCAAGTCTCTGGTGTTTCACCTAAAATGGGAGGGAAGGGGCAACACTCTCCCCAGCCAATAATTTCTTTATTGGTAGTAATCTTTACAAAGATACTGGTGGTGAAATCTCTTCTTCCTAATGAAGTTGTAAATGGTTTTTTAAGCTTAATCTTAGCTTTAAAAAACTCAAACTTCTTGATTTTCATTTGGCAGTTGATTTTTTGGACTCAACAAAAACTGCATAAATAATAGCAGCAAGCATTAAGCCTATAGCTGCCCAGCCAAGAGTATTAGTGCCTCCGTTAAAAACAAGATAATAAAGGGCGGCACCTGCTCCTCCGCCTACAATTGGGCCAACGATTGGCACCCATGAATAACCCCAATTGGAGTTTCCTTTTCCTTTGATTGGAAGAATAAAATGAGCTAGCCTAGGCCCGAAATCTCTCGCTGGATTGATGGCATAACCGGTACTTCCACCTTGTGCCATTCCAATAAGGGTGATTAAACCACCTACAACGAGTGGGTTGAGTCCTTCAGTGAATTCGTTCGCTCCAATCATCATAAGTCCAATTATAAGGATCATGGTGCCCAACATCTCACTTACGAGGTTTGAGCTTTTTTGATCTATGGCTCCCGAAGTGCAAAATACTCCAAGTTTAGCTCCTTGATCTTCTGTTTTACCCCAATGTGGCAAATATTGAAGCCAGGCTAAAGTAGCACCAACAACTCCTCCTAAGACCTGAGCCAAGATATATCCTGGCACTAAATACCATTCTAATTCACCAGCAAGTGCCAAAGAGGTAGTAACGGCTGGGTTAATATGTGCCCCACTGATCTGGCCAACGGCATAGATGCCAAAGGTCACTGAGAGTCCCCAGCCAATGGTAGTAATGACCCAACCTGAGCCTTTTGCATATGAAAAGTTGAGGGTAGTTGCTGCATTAACACTATTGCCAAAATAGAGTAGAATGGCAGTGCCTATAAATTCTGCGAGGTAAACCGACATGTTTGGAAAAATTTACCGTGATAATACGATAATGAGAGGAATAAAAAAAGGCATCAGGATGTCGCACCGCTACAACCGCTTACCCTTGCTCTGTTCCCAGCCTGGGGGAGTTCAGCAGGAGCTGGTCGCACCCTTCTGCCGGGCGCAAAGGTATTAAGAAAAAGTTAATACGGAAAAGTCTGCCCAAAAATAAAATGGGATACTGAAAAGGAATGATTAGGACATTTGCAGTTGATCATCTTCAGGTGGTCATTGATGGTGTTGCTTCTATTGTTTCGGAAGCAGATGGGTTTAAATTATTAGCAAGTCATTAGTGCATGACCTGAATAAAAAAGGATTGTTACCCGTGGTTACACGCAGGAAGATTTTATCAATAAGTTCGGAGTGAAGAACTTAACTAAATGGTTCGGTTTGCCTGTGAAAAAAACTTGCCTTAGTCGTCTTTCCGGGAGAAGAATTCCTTCTTCATATAAAGTTGAAATTCTAACGCACTGCTTTCTGTAAATTCATCTACTTGAAGATCTTCGTAAATGTCTTCATCATATTGCATGTCATTCTTTTCTACCTTTCCATCAGGGTGTATGATCAGTTCTATTCCAGTAAAGTCAATTGGATTCACTGAAACCAAAACCTGAAAATCATCAAAGATTCTTTTGAAATACTTGTAGACGATAGCGTCTTTTTTTGCCATTAGGTCTTTATTGAAAATTTACGAAATGCAAAAATAATGAGGAATGCGCTGACTATTCCTATCAATGCACCAACAATTATGTCACCAGGGAAATGTACTCCCAAATAAATCCGAGAATAGGCCACTAGTGCTGCCCAAGGGAGTAGGAGCCAAACATGTTTTAAGTTATCTCGTAATAACCACCAGCAAAATACGGCCACAGCAAAAGAGTTACTGGCATGGCTTGAAGCAAAACCAAACCGACCGCCACAGCCTTTGAGCAAATGAACTTGACCTTCCAGTTCTGGATCATAGCAAGGTCTTAATCTCCCAATCCAAGGCTTAAGAATACCTGAAGCCACTTGGTCGCTAATAAATATTAGGGCAGTTATTCCAACTATGATATAGAGTGGCTTAATTCCAGATTTCCTGATCAAGAAGTAAAGGAGCAAGGCATAAAGTGGAATCCAAATATATTTGTTGCTCACCCAAGGCATTAGAGCATCAAAGAAATTATTATGACTTCCATTGAGGAACCTAAAAAGAGCCTTATCCCAATTTTCTAATTGATCTATCATTCAGCCCAATTAATTCCTTTTTTCAGCATAGATAATGTTTTGGCCTCAAGCGAATTGGAGTTAGGTTTAAAATCATATTCCCAACCAGCCATTGGAGGGAGACTCATAAGTATAGACTCTGTTCTTCCGTCAGTTTCAAGCCCAAATTTGGTACCTCTGTCAAGTACAAGGTTGAATTCAACATAGCGACCTCTGCGCATCATTTGCCAATCTTTTTCTCTCTGTTCATAAGGTTTAACAGCATTTTTTGACATGAAATGTGTGTAGATTGGCGCAAAGCTAAGTCCAACATCTTTAACAAAACTGAAGATGTCTTCCTTAGATTTCTGCTTATCTTCAGAAAGGTGATCGAAGAAGATGCCACCTATACCGCGAGTCTCTTGCCTATGTTTTATGTAGAAGTAATTATCTGCCCACTGCTTAAATTCATTGTAATAGTCGGGATCATGTTTTTGGCAAACAGCCTTCAATTTATTGTGAAATAACTGTGCATCATTCTTATCTACATAATGGGGGGTTAGGTCTATTCCACCACCGAACCAATAAGTCCCTGTAGACATTTCAAAATACCGAATATTCATGTGAATGATTGGTACCCACGGGTTTTCTGGATGAAGCACAATGGAGACTCCAGTGGCAAAAAAGTCACCTTCTGTAAGACCAAAGGAGTTGAGTATCTTTTCTGGGGTCTTACCATGAACTTGAGAGAAGTTAACCCCACCTTTTTCAATGATGTTGCCAGAACGAATTACCCTGCTTCTGCCACCACCACCGCCAGGTCTTTCCCATTGGTCTTCAATGAATTGACCTGAGCCATCGGCCTTTTCAATTTCCTTACAGATGTGATCTTGAATATTTTTGAATACAGCGGCAATATCTTCTTTTGTAACCAGCGACATATTGCAAAATTAGACTTTTAAGCCTAAGTAAAAATAGGTTTAAAGCATATTCGGTCGCTATAACTTTTCAATGTTGATGCAGTTTATATAATATGCCTACCGATCGTTAGGTTTTTTTTACAAACGATTGAAATATTGTCTAACTTTGAAACGAACGCAAGAAAACCTCATGGATTTGACCAAGGAGATTAAGAAAGAACAGCAACAGAAGGCCACCCAAATTCCAAAAAATATTCTTGAAAAAGCCTACAAGCTTATGAAGACAGCCTATCATATGGCTGTTTTATACGATGAAAATAGGCCCGTTTGTAGCAAATACGTTCATAGTACCTCGCGAGGCCATGAGGCCATACAGTTGGCTGCAGCCTTCCAACTTCAACCTTATGATTTTGCGGCTCCTTATTACAGAGATGAGTCCATTTTGTTGGGTATTGGTATTACACCTTATGAGCTGATGCTTCAGCTTTTAGCTAAAAAAGACGATCCATTTTCAGGTGGCAGAACCTATTATGGTCATCCTTCTTTAAGAAGAGATGGTTTTCCAGTCATTCCACATCAGAGTTCTGCAACAGGTATGCAGGCCATTCCAGCAACTGGCATGGCACATGGATTACATTATTTAGAAAATCAAGGCCTCCTTGGCGGTAATAATAAACCTGTTGTGCTTTGCTCATTGGGCGATGGCTCTGTAACCGAGGGAGAGGTTTCTGAGGCCATGCAAATGGCTGTTCTTCACCAATTGCCAATCGTATATCTTGTTCAGGATAACGATTGGGGAATAAGTGCCACAGGGGCTGAAATGAGAGCAATGGATGCTTATGAATTTGCTGCTGGTTTCAAGGGATTAAAGAGAATGAGGGTCGATGGATCTGATTTTTCAGACTCTTATGATGGAATGAAGTCTGCTTTTGATTTCGTTCGAAAAAATAGAGCCCCAATATTGGTGCATGCCAAAACGCCACTTTTGGGTCACCATACCTCTGGTGTGAGGAAAGAGTGGTATAGAGGAGATCATGATCTTGAGGATCATCAGCAAGACGACCCAATTCCAAAACTCAGAAAGGAATTAAAGAAATTAGGTTTCAGGGAAAGTGATATTATCAAACTTGAAGATGAAGCCAAGGCATTCGTTCAATCGGAATATGCTAGAGCAATCAATGCGAATGATCCAGATCCGTCAACGGTAATGAATCATGAGTTCGCTCCAACACCAATAGTGGAAGAGAAAGGGGAAAGAAAACCTCGAGGCGCTGAAAAGGTAGTGATGGTGGATGCCGCATTACATGCTGTCGATGATATACTCAAAACAAACCCAGAAGCCCTTTTCTATGGGCAAGATGTGGGCGGAACATTAGGAGGAGTTTTCAGAGAGGCTGCAACTTTAGCTCAGAAATATGGCGATGGAAGGGTGTTCAATACGCCAATTCAGGAAGCTTACATTGTCGGTTCAACCGCAGGTATGTCTGCAGTGGGAGCCAAACCAATCGTTGAAATTCAATTTGCCGATTATATTTGGCCAGGCATCAATCAGCTGGTAGAAGAGTTATCTAAGAGCTGCTATTTAAGTGAAGGAAAGTTTCCAATTCAATCGCTGATTAGAGTTCCAATTGGTGCTTATGGTGGTGGTGGTCCTTACCACTCAGGTAGTGTAGAGTCAACATTGCTCAATATCAGAGGTATAAAGGTGGTTTATCCATCTAATGCTGCGGACATGAAAGGACTAATTAAAGCTGCTTTTTATGATCCCAATCCAGTTGTCATTTTAGAGCACAAAGGCTTGTATTGGTCTAAAGTGCCAGGTACAGAAGGAGCGAAGACATTTGAACCAGATTCAGATTATGTTATTCCATTAGGCAAGGCAAGAATCGATCAAGAGGCGAGTGAAGAAGCTATCGAAAATGGTGAGTCTTGTGTAGTGATTACCTATGGAATGGGTGTTTACTGGACAAAAGCAGCCAGCAGGAAATTTGAAGGCCAAGTAGAAATTCTTGATTTAAGAACCTTAAATCCGATTGATTGGGAGGCGATTATTGCTTCTGTGAAGAGACACAATAAAGCATTGGTGCTAACAGAAGAACCTTTGATGAATTCTTTTGCTGAGTCTTTAGCTGGAAGAATATCTAAAGAGTGCTTCCAAGATTTGGATGCTCCTGTGATGACCTACGGAGCAGCTAATTTACCAGCTATTGCTTTGAATGTGGATTTGGAAAAAGAGATGCTGCCAACTGCTGAAAAGGTAGAACAAGAGTTGGAGAAACTGCTTAACTATTAGAAGGAATAACCAACTGCAATATTCCAAACTGTTTGGCCACTACGTTTAAATGGTTTTTGCCATCTCAGACCCTCTGGAAAGCGAGGGTCTTTTAATTTATGTCCAGCATCGAACCTAAATACTAAAAAGCTAAAGTCAAAACGTAGTCCTAAACCTGCGCCAACCGCTATTTCTCGGTAAAAGTCGTTGAAATCAAATTTTCCACCCTGAGAAATCCTCAAAGTATTTGTGCTAGTATCAATATTGTCACTGAACTCACTGATCCGCCATACATTACCTGCATCTACAAAGAAAGCCCAATCGATGAAGCCAGTAATATTACCTCTGTATTCAAAATTCATTTCTAATAAGATTTCACCCGGTTGTTCAAACCTGTAGCTGTCTTGACCAGTTCTTTGAGGCACGAATTCTCCGTTCTCAATTACGTTATTTCCTTGTTCATCTAGCTTTAAAGGGAAAGCTGAACCTGGACCAAGTCTTCTAGGACTCCATGCTCTATTACTACCACTACCACCAGTGAAAAAGAACTTTTCATAGGGTAATGCCTTGTCATCTCCATAAGGTAAAGCATATCCTGTGTTGATTCTCCAATTGAAAGATTGATTATTATCTAAGGGGATAGCTTTTCTGTAATCGAATTGAACTTTACCGAATTTATAGAAGGTCAAATCATTATCTCTCAATAGACCGGTACCTACAAAATTGTAGAGGAAACCGCCAGATTCTAAGGTGATCCTGATAAAATTGGATGGTTTAACAAGGCTTCCGTAGTCATTATTAAAAGTAGCGTTGAA
>CAYGKL010000062.1:18996-20551 GCA_964350505.1 uncultured Roseivirgaceae bacterium
CATTAGCACCATATTGAATGTTACTCAATGCTCTGTTTTGATCGGTTGCGGCCGAGACACCGTCCGAACCAACAAAGCCTGTAAATTGAAATAATTCAGCACCTCCAAAGGTGTTTCTATTTCGCAAAGAAAGATTATAAAATGGACCAATGGCATCTACCACATTAACTCCTAGTTCTTGGGTGAGCTGATATCTTTGGAGAGGCGAGGTATAGATGTTGGCTATGAACTTATTTTGAACCAGGGTAGTATCGAAGTTAATGTTGACAAACCTGAACATGTCCATGTTCAGCAATTGCCTTTGAGTGTTGATAACGTCAGTATAATTGTAAAGCTCCTGGGGTTCAAGTTTCAGCCTTGTATCCATCACTTTTGGTGAATAGCGAAAGTCAGCGAAGTTATATTTCACATCGAAATAGGCAATCTCTTCCTCGATCTCTTGAGTTCCATTGGCATTGACAATCATGGAGTCTAGCGTAAACTGTTTATGGAAATTTCTGTCGACAGGTTTATTGATGATAGTCGTGATCCACAGATCTTCCGAATTAGGTGCAAATTCAATGACGAACTCGATAAACCTCTTATTGAATTCAAAATAGCCATTATTTCTAAGCAAAAGATCAATGCGCTCTTGCTCGTTTTCCATGTTCGTTCTATTGTAAAAGTCACCTACTTTTAAAAATGACTCCTCTGCAGATGTATTCAGAATTCTTGTTATCGTGGAATCGCCTGTTCTAAGACTGAGGCTATCGATAAAGCTTCTTTTCCCTTCTGAGACTACAAATCGTTGAATTACTTTTCTTCTCTTTTCTTTTGTCTCTATCTGTACATCAGACTTTCTAAAACCTTTACTGAACAAGTAGTTTTTGATTCTGATGGCAGATTGTTCTATCAATAGGCTATCGTAAATGGCAAGGGGCGATCCTGAACGCATTCTACCATTTCCGAGTCTAAGTTTTTTGTCGAAGCGATCTACTTTTCGATTCTTCTTTGATTGAAGTTTATCCGTGCTTTTACCTTCCTCTGAACGTTTGTCAATTTTCTCATTAATTTCTCGAATGAACTCAGCTTTATTGTTGGAAACCTTGGTTGAATCGAATGCTCTTTTGCCGGTTTCGTAGATATGAGCACCTAGCGGACCTAGTATTGGGATCCTTGTATTTGGTTCTAAAAGAATGAGGTCAGCAATGTCGTTTTTATTTGCTTTTTTTACACCGTCAACGTACTGTTTGTAAAGCAGTTTTTCACCGTCTTTCAAGTACTTTACACCCGTGCAAGATGCAAGTAAAAGTGAAATAGTAAATAATAAAAATAGTCGGTTTCTTAGCTTCACGAACAATAATCAATATGCTCTCTAAACGCGAATCAAAGTACTTCAAATCTCTTCAATTAAAAAAATATCGACAGATAGAAGGAAAGTTTTTAGTAGAAGGTGCCAAAGGTATTGAAGAAGTACTTGCATCTGACCTAGAAGTTGATGTTTTAATCGGTATTTCTGAGTTTTTAGACTCGCTTAATACCCCGCAACTTTCCAAAGTTAAAAGACTAATACCGG
>CAYGKL010000063.1:0-16335 GCA_964350505.1 uncultured Roseivirgaceae bacterium
TTAAGACATTATCCATTTAAAGATAAATCAGCAGCAGATCAATATTACTTAAGATTAGAACAGGCCTTCATTAAAAATGGTTTTGTCGATTTTCTAATCTCAGGGAAAATCCAGATGCAATATGATTTTACGGAAAAACTAGAAACAGAGCTGGGCAAATTACTTATCACCAGTTTGGTAGTCGTGCTCATTGTTCTTATAATCATTTTTAGAAGCCTGAAGGGCATTGCTTTCTCATTGATAGTGCTTATCCTAACATTAGTCTGGACAATGGGATTTATGGCTTGGACGGGAAAAGCCATTGATATTATGGTGGTGATGATTCCACCAATTTTATTAATTGTATCTCTCTCAGATGTAATTCATTTCATTCACAAATTTGATGAGTTGCTCGCTAAGAAAGGATCGATAGCCGAAACTATTCAAGAAACTGTAAGAACCATTGGCAAAGCTACTTTGCTCACTTCTGTAACTACAGCCATAGGATTTTTAGGCTTGATGTTTTTACCTATACAGCCTATACGCCAATTTGGTTTACATACTGCAGTTGGTGTAGTTTTCGCTTTTCTGGTTACGTTCCTTTGCCTTCCAGCGCTCATCTATTTCTTCCCCAAAAAAGTAGAAGGCCCCAATAGGCTCAAGTTTAAGTGGGAACATTTGATTGAAAAAGTTTATGCATTAACGATTCACTTCCGAAGGGTAATTCTGACTGTGCTGCTGTTGATCACCGTAGTTGCAATTCTAGGTATCTGCAACCTTAGGCTTTCTACGAGCCTGATAGTGGGTTTGCAAAAAAATGAACCTGAGCTACAAAAAGTAGCCTACTTCGATCGATACTATGATGGATATAAACCCTTTGAATTAGGCATTGAACTAGATTCTTTAACTGAAATTATAAGTAGTTCCTCTATTGAAAAGATGGCAGCTATAGAAGCGTTCGTAGTAGAATATTATGGCGCCAAACACATACAATCCCCCCTCAATATTATCAAAGAAATAAATGCTGGCTTACATGGTGGCGCAAGAAAGTATTTTGAACTACCTGAAGCCAAAGACATTGAAAAAATAAAAAGGCTTTACAAGTCTCCAAGATTGAAACCCCAATTGTCGCAAGTTCAAACAGATGATGGACGACTCATTCGCATGATAGGCCGTACGAAAGATTTGGGTAGTGCACATTATAAGAGCCTGAATGATTCACTATCTCAATTTCTCGATAAAAAAATCAATGATGAAGGCTTTAATGCTAGACTAACAGGTGCATCTTATCTTATTGACAAAACAGATCAATATGTGGTAAAATCACTTTTGAAAGGAATAGGCTTTGCATTAGCTGCCGTCTCAGCATGTATGTTGCTATTTTTTAGAAGCTGGAAATTGGCCATAATTGCTATCATACCAAATATCCTCCCGATTGTAATTCTTTTTGGACTTATGGGAATATTTGGAATAGACCTCAATATTTCGACTGCCATAATCTTCACCGTAGCATTAGGAATAGCCATAGACGACAGTATTCATTTTATAGCCAGATACAAGTTAGAAAGCCAAGTAGCAAACAATGCAACTGCCTTAAAAAAAGCATTTATAGGTGCCGGAAAGAGCATAATAGCAACTTCAATAGTTATAATGCTAGGTTTCTCAGTATTCTTGAGCTCCGGTTTTTCTGCAGCTTATTACCTCGGGTTTTTTATTGTTTTGGCAGCTTTAGTAGCCTTAATTTTTGATCTTCTATTATTACCCATTTTACTAAGAGCCAAGAAAGGGCAATAGGCTATAACGCATCTAAGTCAACTATATCAAGCTTCTTAATCCATTTTTTATAACCGAACATAAGATTCAAACCGAACCTAAAATCTGCTTTAGAGTATTGCTCAGGTCTATTAGTGACTAAAGCATTATCCATTGCCAAATACATTTGAACTGGACCTATATTAGTAGCCAAATTTGCCCCGAAATTATATTCGCTGTTCGCTCCTCTGTAACTTCCTAAAATACCAACTACAAACTTCTCAAACCTATGATTAAAGGATATTGCATAGTTAGCAGTTGAATTTGATAGTGCATTTCTCTTGAAGTAAGTGAAAGAAAATCTATCATTCGGAGTTAGGAAAAAAGAAGACACCAAATACATTCTCCTTGCCATGTTGGTTGAGAAAGCCACTTGTGTCTCGTTGGACGAAAATTTATTCGCTATACTATCCTGAATCGACTGCTCAGGGTTATCTAAATTCCTCAAATTAATGCCGGAGAAAGTGAAATCTGTGTCAGCTGTATTATAATTGCGAACTTGTTCAGTCCAATTAATAGTACCAATGTCATTTACAGCTACTTCAAGTTCAAGCCATTTCAATGGTTTAAATCTTGCGCCAAAATCGAAAGCTATGGTTTGATTTTCGTTTGATAGCATATACTGGCTCATTTCTGACCCCTCATAATCATCCGAATTGAAAAGGAAATCTAAACCGGCTGTATTTACTGTTCCGTTCTCAACCCTAACTTGCCAACTAAAATCATCAGCATTGGTAGTTAATGAGAAATGAGCATCTTCATTAATTGAGGCATGATACATACCGGTAACTAATTTAGCTCTCGCACCGACCGTAAGCTTGTCTCCTAAGAATTTCCTAGCATAGCCAACACCAACTTCTTGATATGCGTCCAATCTGATTGTGCTGCCAGAAAAATCGAGTGTTTCACCAATTCTGTTTGAATTCCCATTAGCAAGAAATTCGATCATGTCCTTGTTATAAAGGAAGTCTATATTTGATCTTACATTTCCAAAAACAGAAAACCCTCCTTTTTTAGTTTTGAACCCAAAATGAAACAGATTAACATCTGCTTGAATATTCAAAATATTCTCTGGTAAAGCAACACCGTTCAAAACATCAAAATTGATAGAAAAGTCACCTTGTCCAGGCGCCTTGTATAAGAACTCCTGTAATCTAAAATCTCCTTGTACAGTGGTACCTACTTGAGGCAAAGCAAATGTAAAAGTGTTATCTGGAATAAATGCAGGTTGAAAATTAGAAGTCTGAGGCACTAAATCTCTCAATTGATAGAAAGACAAGAAACCTTGCGCTGAAGCCTGAACTGAAACTAAGACAACGATTAAGAGTAATGTTAGCTTTCTCATCTTAATTTCCATTTGCGTTTAATTCAACATCTAATTGTGCGGCTAAAGTTAATTTGAGTTCATAATCATTGAACAATTTTACATTTGTTCCTTGATCTGAATCAGTCGTTGAAAGAGTTACAATTAGGCTTATGTTATTGGCGTTTTTAATAGCCTGGATATCTGCTTCTTCAATTAATATATCTGTTGATGACCTAACTGCCTCTGACGTTCTTCCATCATTTCCTAAAGGTGCCGCTTCAAAAATAGGCCGCTCATCAATTGTAAAAATAATGTTATCCTGTGCATCCAAAAAATGTATTTCTACAAGACCTCCCAAGGGCAATTCATTGTCAGAAATAAGTCTGAGCATCATACGTTTTGCCTGATCAATACCCTCTGGGCTTGTAAATGGCAAGTTCTGTTCAGCTCGTAATCCATCGATGTTTGCCTCCAATGGAATTTCAATATTTACACCAACAGTTAACAAACTTTCATCTGAGAGAAAATTGTATTGCCTTGGGGCCGCTGCTGGGTTAGTTGATGTTTCAACATCTACAACCAACCTTCTAGGCCTGGAATTCACCAAGACATCTATGTTTGAATTTTGAGTTGTAAGATCAATTTGTGTTGTTTCCAGTTGACCTTCATTTTCTAAACTCGAGGCAGCAATTACATTCGACTGGTTTAATAATGGGCCATCCAAAGCAATGATTTGACCTGTAGATGTAACTGAAGCAATCTCTTGAAAATTGACGCCCAAAGGAAAACCAAAGCTATTATCAAAAATAAATGAAAATCTAGGGTCTGCAAAGCTGATGGAACCATTACCAAATTGATTGAAAAAATCTAAACTCACAGTTTCAAAATTTAGTGTTAGTTCTTGAGAGCCAATGAAACCATACACTCTTTGAAAATTCATTTGTGACAGACCCATACTAAAAGACAATCTATCATTAGAAGATATGACACTCGTTGGAGATACTATTATATCATAGCTTAAGTCCACTAAAAACTTATTTGATGAAGCATTCCCCGCTTGATCTAAATGAAAGTATCCAGTGTAATTTGTAAGGCTTTCAGTCTGAGAATATGTATTACTAGAAGGGGAAACTGTACCATTAATCACTATTGGTGAGCCCGAGGACTGAAGTGACCTAATAGTTGCATTGAAATTAACAGTTGTGTTAAAATCAGATTCAAGATTAAAATCAAATTGCCCCGATTTAAAAAATATACTATCGAAAGCTTCACCACCATTTTGCCCTAAGTCGAACTCATATGATTGAGTCACAGTTAAAACTGACGAAACTCCAGGGTTTGCCAAATTAACTCCACTTGGTAAGGATGTAGCAAAAGATTGATCGAGAATTCTCAAAAAATCTTCCGCAGTCTGGGATTGAAGCTGCTCCTGATAGACGATATTTACAATATTTTCATCATTTGAACCGACCGTTGCAGAGGCATCATTCAACTCTGAAAATAGATCGTTAACGGTGTAATTGAGCTCTCCAAACACAACAGCAATAGATGGATCAAAGACTATTTCGCCAAATTCGGCCTTTTCGAAATACTGAACATTACACCCCACTAAGATGATGGATAGCGCTAGACAGCTAGTTATGAATATTTTTTTCATGAGAAATTTTAGGTAAGGCTATTTTTCTGGCATCACAAACCATAACACGATATACACGATAAGTCCTGGGAATGCTGCGCTAAAAATTGAAATAAGTACATATAAAAGCCTTACCATCGAAACATCCCATCCTATCCATTCTGCTAAACCACCACAAACTCCGGCAATTAATTTATTGTCTTTCGAACGGTATAATTTGTCATTACTAGCCATAAAAATAGATTAGGCGTCAATTTAAGGAGTTATCTCATAAATTCCGATTAGTGGGAAGTGATCCGAAAAATAAATATTATTAACGGTAGATAATGAAACCGCCTTGAATCCCTGAGTATAAAACTGATTATCTATTCTTAAGAAAGGAATCTTGCCATTATAACTGACACCAAACCCTCTCCCTACTTGCTCAAAAGCATTTTTGAACTTCTTCCTGAACTGAAAGTAATTGTAGCTAAAAGGAACATCGTTGAAATCACCAACGATTAAGGTTGGATAATTACTCCCTTCAATATGTTTCAATAATTCCTGAATCTGATGTGTTCGAGAAGTTGAAGCTACAATAAATCTATTTTTAACATTTTCATATTCAGTCTTAATTCCATCAGTATCCTGAATTTTATCTGGATTGATACCCATCGACTCCAAATGCACGCTATACACTCTAATGGTATCTGTGTCAATCTTTAAATCAGCAAACCTGACATTGTTAAACTCATCATTCGTGAAGACCAGTCCATCATTAACAATTGGATATTTGGAATAAATAGCCACATGAAATCTCTCTTTATCCATAGATACATTGTAGTCTCCATTTTTGACAATCCGCTTAGATATATCCTTTAATGGATAAAACTCTTGGAAACAGAGTATATCTGCATTCACCTGATCTATCCATTCTATGGGCTCCCGATAATTATCTTTTTGGGCATCAGTAAACCATTTCACATTATAGCTCAAGAGCTTAATCGATTTCGATTCAGCAACTCGTGGCCCCGATAGACTTACAGCAACATTTATAAAAGGATATGCAATAATTAGAAGAATTAAAGCTACCCAACCAGACTTCCACTTAAAGGTTATCGAGAAAACTAAAAGGAGAAGGTTAAGAACAATTATAATTGGAACTCCAAATGAAATAACTCCTGAGAACTTAAACAGAAGCGGAGAAACCAACACGCTTGAGTAAACCAAAAGAGTAAAGGCTACCCACAGGAATAAAGGAAGACGTAGTATCGATTTCATGTAACCAGCTAATTCACTATTCTAACAATTTTAGAGTGAACTTCTTGCAAATGAAATCATAAAAAAAGTATTAAGCCATGAGAATCTATAGAATTGATTGACTCTCATGGCTGCTAAAAACATAAACTATTCGCTCCTGAGTGCTTTCACAGGATTGCCTGTTGCTACTCTAATTGATTGGTAACTCATTGTAATTAAAGCTATTAATAATGAGCCAACAGCTGTTACAGCAAAGATATACCAACCAATAGTTGTGCGGTATTCAAATCCGGCCAACCATGAATTCATAAAATACCATGCCAATGGAGCACCAAATAGAAAAGCAATGAGCACCAGTTTACCCATATCTTTTGAAAGTAAGTAGACCAACTGCCCAACATTGGCTCCTAACACTTTTCTAATGCCAATCTCCTTCACTCTGTTTTCTGCGGTATAAGAAGCTAAACCGAAAAGCCCTAAACATGCGATGAATATACACAGACCAGCAAACACACTAAATATCTTACCTAGTCTCTGCTCAGAATCATACATTCTATTGAAGCGATCATCGAGGAAAGAAGTCTCAAAAGGCTGATTAGGGGCTAATCTTGTCCAAGAATCTTCCATTTTGGCTATTAACCCTGAATAATCAGAAGTATTGACCTTAATGTTCATCAAACCGGCACTATTACCAAGCATCATACACAAAGGACCAATTCTATCTTTCAGGCTACGGTAATGAAAATCTTTAACCACGCCTACAACTCTCATTCCTTGAATGTTACCTTCCATATCTATGAAATTTCCGACTACCTCCCCTATTGGGTTTTCAAAACCAAATTCCTTTACCGCAGCCTCATTCAAGATCATCCCTAAAGAATCGGTTGGAAAATCTCGGGAGAAGTTTCTTCCTTCTACCAATGTCATCCCCATAGTTTCCAGGTATTCATAATCAATTGTCCAACTACTCATTAACACTTGGTTATCTTGTGAAGGCACAATTCCTTTAGTAAAAACATTGGTGTTGTTACTTGAAGGCGTTGGAAGAAATCCGGACACAGAAACTGATTTCACTTCAGCAAATGCTTCCATTTCTGTTTTTAAGGCTTGCACATTAGACCTAGCCAAGTAAGCATCATTAATGATGATGACTTGATCCCTATCGAATCCGAGATTCTTGTTTTGGATATATTTCAGTTGATTGAGAATTACAAGGGTACCAATCACTAAAAATATTGAAGTACAGAATTGAATAACAACTAGTACGTTCCTTAATGCACCACTCTTCATTCCTCCACTTAGGCTGCCCTTCAATACTTTCACAGGTTGAAAAGCAGAGAGGAAAAAAGCAGGGTAACTACCTGCTAATAATCCGACTGTTACAACTCCACCAAGAATACTCAAGAGAAAAGTTCGACTGGTAAAAGGTATACTCAAATCCTTATTTGAAAGGTCATTGAAAAATGGAAGAGCGATGTAAGCCAGTCCGATGGCCAAGACAAAAGAAAGAAAGCTGATCAGTAATGATTCAGCCAAAAACTGATTGATTAATTGCGCTTTAAGAGAACCTAACACTTTTCTAACACCAACCTCTTTTGCCCTATGAGCAGATCTGGCTGTTGCCAAATTCATGAAATTGATACATGCTATGAGTAAAATAAAGAGTGCAATCGCAGAAAAGATATATACATATTTAATGTCTCCGTTGGCATCTAACTCACCTTGCAAGTCTGAATGTAAGTGAATATCAGATAAT
Source organism: uncultured Roseivirgaceae bacterium (assembly GCA_964350505.1). Classification (GTDB taxonomy): domain Bacteria; phylum Bacteroidota; class Bacteroidia; order Cytophagales; family Cyclobacteriaceae; genus Roseivirga. Next base: position 7,729 of record CAYGKL010000063.1, read on the forward strand.
GGTTGCATAGCAAAGGCCATTGCCGAACCGCTCGCTCCCATTTCATCCCACTCCATATTCATAAAACGCTTGACTTCTGGGCCTACATATTGCTTTAGCATATCGGGAAACCTTGCCGCCATGGCCTGAATATCTGCACCTTCTGCTAATACAATATAGGTTTGAAAATTCATGCTCAACCAAATTGGTTGTTTGGCCTCATCCAAGGTTTCCATAGAGCCCATCACATCAAATTGGAAGTGTGTGTTACTTGGAATATCTCTGTAAATTCCTGTTACCTTATAGTCTTTAGACGAACCGAACTCTACGATTTGTCCCAGCGGATCTACCCCACCAAAGTATTTCTTTGCGGCCGTTTCACTCATAATTAACGACTTAGGATCAACAAGTGCGGTCTCAGGATCTCCTTGTAAAAGATCTAAATTGAAAATACTGATGATAGATTGATCAGCCCATACATAATTCTCTTCCTTGAATATGTTTTCGCCAAACCTAATAAACGGAGAGCTATTTTGTCTGAATCGACCAAATTCCACTACTTCTGGGAAATCATTCAATAGCGCTTGACCCACAGAAGGCCCAACAACAGCCAGATCAAACGCTGATCCATTTAACGCTCCCGACATTGTAAGGCGATAGATATCCTCAGACTTATCGAAGTGCTTATCATAATTAAGCTCATCTGTAACAAAAAGCATAATGAGCAGGCAACATGCAACCCCAATGGCTAATCCAGTAATATTGAGGAGTGAATAGAATTTATTCCGCACTAAATTGCGGAAAGCAATTTTGAGGTAATTCTTGTACATAATTGTTGTTTTTGAGTTTGACCAACGAACCAAACCATATAATCAATGAACATGAAGCCCAAATCGGTAAACCGACTATGTCGATCGGTGAAAAGACGAAATTGACCAGCTTACTTTTTTGAAATTCATATTCACTAATGAACTATTCCTTTATCGACCGAAAGACGCTACCAACGTTGAGTATGTTGCATGCGCACTAGTGGTGCTCTAAATGCTCTATTCTCTTCCCACTAAAAGTCAGGAACGACTTAAGAAGGTTGGCAGTAAGACATGAATGTATTGGTAAAAACCCTAGAACGTCACCTATTTCAATGGTTTCGAATACATCGTCTTGAACAGTAAGAATGCCATGCTCTTGGGAAAGAGAGGTAAGCTTGGCATTTGGGATGATCTTAGACCAGCCATCTTCCGCAAGAATTACTAACTCACCAAAGAACTTTTGTTCCTTTTCATCGAACAAATGATCTTTAGAAAAATGAACAGCACCTCCATGAATAACTATCTCATTTCTCTCTGGATATTTAGCCACCACAGGGCAGGCAACAGCAACAGCAATATCAGACTCATCGCATACATTTAAGTAATTCATCACCAAATCAAAAAAGATGAAGTTACCAGGTCCAATTTCATCTACCCCAAACATATCTTCTACTACACTGCATCCAGGCGTATCTCCCATTCTAATGACACAGTCCAACCCTAATGCAGTTTTAATGAAGTTCAATTTTTTGATAGCAGTTGCCCATATCTGTCTGATTTCTTCAATGTCATTTGCATGGTAGGTGTTACCAGGGTGACAGTATAGGCCGTAAAATTCTAATGATTTGTTTTGACTAACCTGATCTAACAATGATCTAAACACTTCAATCTTATCTGCAACAATACCAGATCTTCCATAACCAGCATCTACCTCAATCAGCACGTTGACATTATGGGAGAATTCCGAATTCATCCTAAGCAGTGTGGATGAATCTGAAATAAGGATCGTAATTTTGATTCCCCTTGCCAGCAAAGCATTAATGGCACCAACCTCCAGTATGTTGAATGGAAAAGCGATAGTAATATCGCTCCAGCCATGTTGAGCAAAATACTCTGCCATCTTTACTGAAGAAACGCTAATTCTTTTCACCCCTTTAGCCCTTACCATCTCTCCAATCTCCTTTGACTGATGGGTTTTGAAATGAGGCACCAGCTCTGTCTTATTTCGCTCCGCCTTTTTGATCATACGATCTAGGTTAGCCATCATTTTCTTTTCATCCAGTAAAAGTGTCGGTCGAGTAATGTTCAGTTCCATATTCGAAAATACACTGTTAAGCTCAGACTTAAAATTTTTCTATGTCAACACAACCTTTTTAAAAAAGCTTCCGTATTATTGGTAACTATTTGATATCATTTTAATATCATTTTAACCACCAAATCATGAACAAAGAAAAACCATTTAACCCTAAATCAGGCTTCGGCATGTTGGCCTTATCCTTTTTAATCTTTTTTGGCGCCATTGCAGGCCTTGTAGCCTTCCGAAATCCATTTTTCGGTTTACTATTTATTGTTTTTCTATTTTCCCTCCCAGGCTTCTTTGTGGTTCAGCCTAACCAATCTAGAGTATTAATTTTCTTTGGTGAATACAGAGGAACGGTAAAGAAAAACGGCTTCTATTGGGTGAATCCATTCTATTCGAAGAAAAAAGTTTCATTAAGAGCGCATAACTTCGATAGTGAAAGAGTGAAGGTTAACGATAAGCTAGGAAACCCAATTCTCATTAGTGTGATCCTAGTTTGGCAAGTTGAAGAAACATTTAAGGCAGCTTTTGAGGTAAATGACTATACCCATTTTGTGAGAGTACAATCTGATGCTGCTGTTCGTAAACTAGCCAATACCTATGCCTATGACAATTTTGAAGAAGATCATGAAATCACCTTGCGTTCTGGCATGGAGGAAGTTAATCACGATTTAGAAGAAGAATTAACTGAGAGGCTGGCCATTGCTGGAATCAAAGTTATTGAGGCCAGAATTGGCTACTTAGCCTATGCAGAAGAGATAGCCAGCGCTATGTTACAAAGACAGCAAGCCACTGCCATTGTAGCTGCTCGATTCAAAATTGTAGAAGGAGCTGTTGGCATGGTTGAATTAGCACTTGAGGAATTGAACCGAAAGAGTATTGTAGATCTTGATGAGGACAAAAAAGCTGCCATGGTGAGTAACCTTATGGTTGTGCTTTGCTCTGACAAATCTGCCTCTCCAGTTGTAAATGCAGGAACATTAAATCATTAAGACTATGCAATATAAGTTGATTACCAAAGGTCCATTTGAGAAGGTTGAGAAATTCGAGATTAGACTCAATGAATTATCCCTTCAAGGTTGGCGAGTCATCACGAACATGAGCCAAGGTGCATACCTTGTATTAGGAAAGGAAAAATACTAAACCATGGCCAAGAAAAAACCTTTCGTGGTGAGGTTAGATCCTGAAATATTATCAGCTGTCGAGAAATGGGCAGCTGATGAGTTCCGTAGTACGAACGGTCAGATGGAATATATCATTAATCAGGCTTTGAAAGAGGCTTCCAGATTACCCAAAAAGAAAGAATAATGGAACACAGAAATTGGAAGTGCCCTAAGTGCAACTATAAAGATTTTGAAACTGACACAATCTCAACCACTGGTACTGGTTTTAGTAGATTCTTTGATATCCAAAACCGAAAATTTGCTACACTGAGCTGTGCCAGATGTGGCTACACAGAAATGTTCAAAATGAGCAAAACCGGTACTCTGAGTAACTTATTGGACTTATTTACTACTTAAATGAACGAACTAATTATCATACACTTAGTGGTTGCTTTTACAGCCATTCTACCAGCGATAATCATGCGCTTTGTTGATACTGAAAAACCAAATATGTGGTTTGGCTACAGGACTCCTGCCTCTCTTAAAAGTGAACATACATGGAAGTTTGCTAATGAGTATAGCGCCAAGGCGATGCTATGGGTTGGTATCACAACTATCCTTACTCAAATCTTCCTTTACCTTACTTTTGAAAATGAAGAAGGTCAAATATTGATCAGTGCTGGAGTTATGACCATCGGCATCTTTCTAGTATTAGGAATCACTGAAAGCAAAATGAGTAACCTTTTCGACAAGGATGGACAGCCTAAAAATCCTGAAGCTGACAAATTCTAATCGAACTCAAAGGGGTATTTCTTGGAGTTAATCGGAGGCTCGATGCCTTCGACCTGAATAGAAAAACGGAGGTGATACTTCCCTTCTTCCAAAATAGGCCTATCTAATTCAACCTCAAGCTCTATCTCCTCTTCTGAATTCATCTTTTGAGTCAGCACCTGTATTCTTTGCAGGCCAACAGGAGCAAGCCCTTTCAGGTAATGGGCATTTAAATAAACATCTCTAGCGCCAACATCACTAAAATCTATCGGGTAATTATAGTTGTTGATTAACCGCAAGGTCAATCTTATTTTGTTGTCGCTTATACCCTCAATGATTTCCTCATTCACCACCTCTACTTCTACTTTCCTGAAACTCCTAAAATCCTCTACAATCCTGTAGTGAATTCCCTTTCCTATTTCAGTAATATATTCCTCGTAATTGGTTGTATCTCGGTATCGATTAATTTGAAAAATAGTCTTCCCTTGTAGATTTTCTTCCAGAGGCAATAAATCGTGTTGCGTTTCACGGTAGTCGAAGGTATTGTAGCAATGCACAATGTCTCCGGTTAGATAAGCATACCTAGAAGCACGCTCGTAATGGTTGTTGAACATTATTGGCAAACCTCCACTCAACTCCTCCACTTCTTCGGCCCAAGTATCCCAGTTGTGCAAAACGTCCCATCCTTCTGTCCATGATTTAGGTAAGAAGTCATACATCAAATAAATTCTCGCGGGAATAAGAATAATGACAGTAACGATGGAAAGTCGCTTGAGCCAAAGCTGCCAGTTGGGCCGTGAAGTCATAAACTCATGTGCCAATAAAATTAAAGGAATAGCCAAAATGGATGTCCAATGTTTATGAAACTCGACTTTGAAGGTAGAAATGAAGAAGAAAATCAACACACCATACATCGAAAATCTTAAGGCCCTATTAAAGTCATCTGACTTTATATTTATGAAGCTGGCTATGAACAACATTACACCAATCAGTGGCCCGAATACAATGGGCTGAATCCCGACATAATAGGCTAAAGTATCAAGCCCAAAGCCCATGTCAATTCGATTATATAAATGGAATTTGATGGTGGCAAATTCGTACTGATACTGCCATATGGTATGTGGAATCATAAACAGTACCGTGAATCCAACGGTCAACCAAAATGACCTTTTCATCAGTACTTTTGGGTTTGACACCACTGTGAAAATGACCACCAAGAACCCATGATGCTTGCTGAGCATTATCAAAGCGATAGACAGAGCCATCAAAACCACTGTTTTCAGATTATCTTCCTTGAGATATTGTTTATAGAAATAGAAAAACATAGCCTCTGCTAAAAGTAAAGGCACATCAGTTTTCACGAGTATAGCGCCTGCATGAAAAGGCACACAGCCCAAAAGAATCCAAAGGAGTAATTTATCGTCTTTAACCTCCAGAGTTTTTCTAATGACGATAATCGTAAGGATATTACACAATAGCATACCCAAACGGAGCCCCATAGGGTTGCCAAAAAGCCAGTAACCAGGTGCAGTTACCACACCAACCATTGGTGGATGGTCTAGATAGCCCCAATCTAAAAACTGAGAGAATAGCCAATAGTAGGCCTCTTCCCCACTCACCTCTACAAAATAGTTTTGGATAAGACCAACTATTAACCAAACGATCAAAAAGGTTTGAAAAAGTCTATTAGAAGTATTGGTTGTGGAGGTCGATGGAATGGTTGTCATGCGATGATATTACGAATCACAAAAGTAACTTTTTTCAAGAAACTTAAATGTTCTGCATATTTGTCTTTATGCCGTGTAAATTTCTTCCATGACTGAGTTGCTTTTTAAATTCATTCGCTTCTGCGTTGTCGGTCTCTCCGGCATGTGCATAGACTATGGGTTCACCTATTTGGGCAAAGAAAAAATCAAAATGAATAAGTACTTAGCCAATGGTTTAGGATTTTTATTGGCAGCTACATTTAATTTTTACCTCAATAAAGTGTGGACATTTCAAGACACCAATCCGGAAGATTTAATTCAATACTCAAAATATCTAGGTTTTGCTTTGATTGGTTTAGGTATTAATACACTGATCATCTATCTGCTTATCAATAAAAAGGATATGAATTTTTATTGGGCTAAGCTCATCGCTATTGGTGTTGTAGTGCTCTGGAATTTCATTACTAATTACAATTTCACCTTCCTCCAATAATTTTTTATCTTATTACCCTATAATATCTATAGACTTTTAGAACTTTGATTTCAAAACATCGTTGTCAAAACAGTATTCAAACTAAAAAAACAAAATTATGATCATTAGATTAGGCGATACAGCCCCAGATTTCACAGCAGAAACAACGGAAGGAACTATTAATTTTCATGAATGGCTTGGCGACAGTTGGGGTTTGCTATTTTCTCATCCAGCTGACTACACACCTGTTTGTACGACAGAATTAGGTAGAACTGCCCAATTGAAAAGCGAATTCGATAAACGAAATGTGAAAGTAATTGCAGTTTCAGTAGATGGACTGGCTTCTCATAAAGGCTGGGTAAGGGATATCAACGAGACTCAAAACACCACAGTCAACTTCCCAATTATAGCAGATGAGGATAAAAACGTAGCCAACCTATATGACATGATTCATCCAAATGCGAATGATACACTAACTGTTCGTTCGGTTTTTGTAATTAGCCCAGACAAGAAAATCAAGTTAACGCTCACCTACCCTGCTTCAACAGGAAGAAATTTTCTTGAAATTTTAAGAGTGATTGACTCATTGCAATTAACAGCCAATTATTCTGTTGCTACTCCAGCAGATTGGAAGGAAGGTGAAGATGTTGTGGTTTCACCTGCAATTGCTACAGAAGACATTCCAGCAAGGTTTCCAAAAGGACATAAAGTCATTAAACCTTATTTAAGAACTACTCCACAGCCTAATAGGTAAACTAAACAAACTCACTCAGGCTGCTAATTCTAAGGATTGGCAGCCTAACCTAAATTAAAGGCTCAAGCAACACTACTTCATTCTTGCCTTCCAGAATAAGAATATCCAAATAATATTTTGCATATCTCTACAGAATTAACAATCTTCATTTTTAATTCTTCTTAAATCATGAACACGCAGAAAATGAACTTGGACTTCGCATTTACCAACTACCCGATGCTATTCTTTTACATACTTATGGCTCTGACTGTTGCCTACCTAGGTTTGGCCTTAGTACAGTTTTTAAAATTTAAGCACGCACCAGACTCAATCAAAACTGATTTTAATCTGAATCTCCTCATCTTGATTTACAGAAGACTTTTACTATTTGGTGGAACTGGATTCATTCTTAGCGACATTCTAACCCAAATGTTAAAATCGACAACCCGTAGCTCTGGAATGATGTCATCTTTAGATTACTCTTTAAATATGCTCGGCTGGAATAATCTAGGCTTCGGTATCATTATCCTATTCTTAGGCTTCGGTTTAGGCGAAATTCAAAAGGAGATGAAGAAATCCGAAGTATCTCCTTCCCTCCACAACCCAACAAATAAGTAAAAAGAATGCCAGATCTCGAGTACTGGCATTCTTGATTCACTAAATTCTCGCAATAATTAATGCATTACTTAAACACCTTCTTTAAGAGCTCTGTGGTTCTAGCTCCTGGGTTTTCACGAATATTCAATTCTTCCTGGGCAATCATTACGAATAAGCCGTCAATAGCTTTTTGAGTTACGTAGGCGGTTAAATCCGTTTCTACTTTTTTGACTAATGGTATTTTATTGTACTTGTTGAAAACATCTTCCCAATATTTGGTTGCGTTCACTTTTTTGAGGCTAGCTTCAATAATTGGACTGAACTTAACTGTCAAATTACCTGTAGTTTCTCTTTCAAGAAATTGTGTAGCGGCATCTTTTTCTCCCTTCACAATGTTAATGGCATCTTGAATACTAAGCCCTTTGATGGCCGAAACGAAAATATCTTTCGCCTCTGAGGCTGCATCTTCTGCCGCACGATTTAAAGACTCTACTGCTTGATCTACTTGACTGCCTAGTCCCATTCCACGCAACTTTTGCTCTACACTTTGTGCTTCTGCAGGAAGAGGAATCTTGATTTCTGGATTTTTATAGTAGCCATCTAATTGAGAAATAACACCGACACCCTTCACGGTGCCTTGCTCTAAAGCTTGCTTCAATGCATTAGCTGCTTCTTCTTTAGTGAAAGCTACATCGCCACCCAAAAGACCTTTGGCTTTTTTCAGTAACTGAGCTTGAGAAGAACAATTGAAAACAAACAGACTAAGAATTATAAAAACTAAATTTCTCATAAACACGCGTTTTTGTATAGGTAACGAAAGACGAGCGAAAAGTTGAGAGTTTTCACATAAAATTCAAGTTAAATATCACAACTCACTTCTGATTGAAAGTCAATAATTTCACATTTTTTTGCCCTTCTTCTCATATTATCGATCATCAATTCCAGCAAAAAACTAACTTGCAGCATGGTAACCCTAGAAAGACTTAGAGAGCTAACCCTTTCCTTCCCAGAAACTACTGAAGAACAGCACTTTGAAAAGACTTCTTTCAGCGTTAAAAAGAAATTATTCGCTACTTACGACCCACAAAAGAAAATTACCTGTGTAAAACTTAATGTAGCAGACCAAGAGGCACTCTC
>CAYGKL010000063.1:16435-20106 GCA_964350505.1 uncultured Roseivirgaceae bacterium
GCTACAATGGTTCAAGAAAAAGAAACCTAGATTTAAAATCGACTATTCTTCACCTCTTGGAGACCCAAGCAAAAGCACTTTTTGGTTTTCAGTAATCGCGTCAACCATTTTGGCATAGCTCACACGCTCACCAGTTTTTTTCGAGACATAAAAGTATTCTATACCATCTAGCTCCACTGTACATTCACCCAACTCATAGCGTAATGAGCGGACTACCGACCCCTCAACGATTGGATTGTTATTGAGGTCGAGTAATCTAGGTGCGGTGGGTTCTTTTGGCTTCTTCTTAAATAGTCCGAACATGCTTTTCAATTATATGCTAAATATAAAGGGTGTTTTTGAATTCTACTACGCCATTCAAAAGGAGGTTTAAAACCGACCGATGAATCTCATGATCGATTGGAGGATACTTCGCTTCGCTCTGAATGAAGGAAAGAGAACAGTAATAATCCCAAAAACCATTTTCTAAGGCTCGAAAAACACTAATTTTGCAGCCTTATTAAAAGACAATCGGTTAAACGGCAATGGCTGACTATAATCACAGAGAAATTGAGCCTAAATGGCAGCAATATTGGAGAGATAATCAAACCTTCAAAGCTACAGTAGACAAGAGCAAACCCAAGTTCTATACTTTGGATATGTTCCCCTATCCATCAGGTGCAGGATTGCACGTTGGACATCCACTGGGCTACATTGCCACTGATATTGTTACCCGCCATAAGCGCAATAAAGGATTCAATGTGTTGCATCCAATGGGTTTCGATGCCTTTGGCTTGCCAGCTGAACAATATGCTATACAGACGGGTCAGCACCCAGCCATTACTACTAAGCAGAACATTGAACGCTACAAGGAGCAGTTAGAAAATATCGGCTTCGCCTTCGATTGGGACAAAGAAGTACAAACCTGCGATCCGAAGTATTACCGCTGGACACAGTGGATCTTTATGCAGATTTTCAATACTTGGTACGACTATGATGCTGCCAAAGCCAGAAGAATTGAAGAATTAACTGCCATTTTCGCCAAAGAAGGAAATGCCTCCGTCAACGCAGCTTGCGATGACGATACCCCAACATTTTCTTCTGAAGATTGGAAGAGTTGGTCGGAAAAAGAACAGCAAAGCCTACTATTGAAATACCGACTGACTTACCTTTCAGAAACTGCTGTGAACTGGTGTCCCGAATTAGGCACCGTACTTTCTAACGATGAAGTAAAAGACGGATTCTCGGAAAGAGGCGGCTTCCCTGTTATCCGCAAAAACATGAAGCAGTGGAGCATGCGCATCACTGCGTATGCCGAAAGACTCTTAGAAGGCCTTGAGACCATCGATTGGCCAGAGCCTTTGAAAGAAATGCAGCGCAATTGGATTGGAAAATCCAAAGGTGCCGAACTGAGGTTTCAGGTCGAGAATTCCGATTTAAACATTGAAGTATTTACCACTAGAATTGATACCATCTTCGGAGTTACCTTTTTGACCCTAGCTCCTGAAAGTGACTTAACTGCAAAACTCACTACCCCAGAGCAGAAAGAAGCGGTTGAAGCTTATGTAGCTCAAGCTGCCACTCGTTCTGAAAGAGATAGAATGTCCGATGTAAAAACCATATCTGGTGTTTTCACAGGTAGTTATGCTACTAATCCATTCAATGGGGAACGCGTACCTGTTTGGGTGGCCGACTATGTTTTAGCTGGCTATGGCACAGGTGCAGTTATGGCTGTGCCTTGTGGCGACCAAAGAGATTATGACTTCGCGAAGCACTTCGACTTACCCATAGTTCCGGTCATAAAAGATGCCGATATCAGCGAGCAGGCCAACTCTACCAAAGATGGCACCATGATTAACTCTGGTTTCCTAGACGGACTGAGTTGCTACGATGCCATTGACAAAGCCATTGCTTTTGCTGAGGAAAAAGGTGTTGGAAAAGGCAAAATCAACTTCCGTTTACGCGATGCTATTTTTGCCCGTCAGCGTTATTGGGGCGAACCAGTTCCGGTCTATTTCAAAGATGACATTCCCTATTTGGTAGATGAAAAAGATTTACCAATCATTCTTCCAGAAATTGACAAATACCTACCCACCGAAGATGGCGATCCACCACTGGGCAGGGCTGAAAACTTTACATATACACCTAAAGGTGAGTCTCAATCTTATCCGCTTGAGTTGAGCACCATGCCGGGTTGGGCAGGTTCTAGCTGGTATTGGTTCCGCTATATGGATGCACACAACGAAGAAGCCTTTGTTGACAAAGAAGTACAAGAGTACTGGCAGAATGTAGACCTCTATATTGGTGGTTCTGAACACGCCACAGGGCACCTTCTCTATTCTCGTTTCTGGAACAAAATTTTGTTTGACCTTGGCTATGTAAACCAAGAAGAGCCATTCAAAAAGCTGATCAACCAAGGAATGATTCAGGGTAGATCTAACTTTGTTTATCGCATTAAAGGAGAAAATAAATTCGTTTCGAAAGGACTAATCAGTGACCATGAAACTACGGCAATGCACGTTGATGTCAACATAGTTCGTAACGATGAATTAGACATTGAGGCATTCAAAAAGTGGAGACCAGATTTAGCTGATGCTGAATTCATTTTGGAAGATGGTAAGTATATCTGTGGCTGGGAAGTAGAGAAAATGTCCAAGTCTAAGTACAATGTGGTTAATCCGGATGACATCATTGAAAGATACGGAGCAGACACCCTTCGCTTGTATGAAATGTTCCTAGGCCCATTGGAGCAATTCAAACCGTGGAATACCAATGGTATAGATGGAGTGAAGAAATTCCTCGGCAAGCTTTGGAGACTCTTCCATGATAACCAAGGCAACTTTGCTGTTTCAGATGATGCTCCAAGCAAAGATGAATTGAAGTCGCTGCACAAAACCATCAAAAAAGGAGAAGAAGACATTGAGCGTTATTCATTCAATACTTCGGTCTCCACCTTTATGATTTGTGTGAATGAGCTTTCTGCCTTAAAATGCAACAACAAAGCCGTTCTTCAAGACTTACTAATCGTTATCTCCCCTTATGCCCCCCATATCACGGAAGAGTTGTGGTCAATGCTTGGTCATGAAACCAGCATCATTCATGCAGTATATCCTGAATTCAAAGAAGAGTACTTGAAGGAGAATGACATTGAATACCCAGTAATGATTAATGGTAAGATGAGGGCTAAACTTCAGCTTACAGCCGATATGAGCAAAGAGCAAATTGAATCAGCTGCCTTAGCCGATGCCACTGTTCAGAAATGGTTGGAAGGCAAGCAGCCTAAGAAAGTGATTGTGGTGCCCAATAAGATTGTAAACCTAGTCGTATAATTGTAGTTCAAAAGCTCCAGGTTTTATAATATTAAAGGCCTCACTTAAAGTGAGGCCTTTAATATTTCTCCCCAACTTTGCGGCCTTAGTCCTTTAAAAACACCTGAGTGTAGCTTCAAACTACACTCAGATAATCAATTCATCAACTAGTTAAAATCGACAACCGTCACCAGAAAAAGTCTTAAAAAAAGGACTATTACATGTTTAGTAGAATCAACTTGCTCGCCATATTCCGACCCTAGATCAAGGAATACACCTTAGTGTAGTTTCACTCAGTATTGAACACTCCTAATTATAATCAATGCATTCTATCTCCCCTAACCTCTAGGCTTTCGATAATCTTTGCTTCTTCTACCAAAAACT
>CAYGKL010000064.1:0-19870 GCA_964350505.1 uncultured Roseivirgaceae bacterium
AGGGGGTTAGGGGGATTAGACCTTTTATTTTTACCCATTCCTAAGATTATTGGCTAGTTTCATTCTGGCGGTTTTAAAAGTTTGAGAGGCCAGAATGTGTGGACTTAATTTATTTCATAAATGTTTATGGCTGCCTGCACATTGGTGAAAACACCAACGCGGGCGAAGTACTGACTGCATGCTTGTGAGCGTTCAATGCCTTAGATCGGAACATCCAATTGAATGACGCTGATCGTTATCTTATTTATTTCACTCTCAGGTCTTTGAAAAACCACTGGTGTATTCTATGACCATTTGAAATTTGAGGAGACATACTTTCAGGTATGAAAAGAATGACAACAACAATCATTAGAGGTTTATGGACAATGGTTGTCCTAGTAACTTTTGTATTTAATGGGTCGGCTCAGGACACTAAAACCCTTTTGTGGGAGATTTCAGGTAATGGGCTAGAGAAGCCATCTTACCTTTTTGGAACTATTCACTTAATGTGTAAAGATGACTTTGTGATTAGTGAAGGCGTGAAAAATGCATTTACTCAAGCTGAACAAATCGCTTTAGAAGTGGATTTAGATGACCCTGCAGAAATGCAAGCTTTTCAGATGGGCATGGTGGACATGACTGGGTTTGATTATAAAGGTAACTTGTCTGAAAAAGATTATAATCGCTTGGATGAAATCATGAAGACAAATTACGGTCAAGGAATGGAAGTAATGAAAGTGATGAAACCTTTTGGGGTTATGTCAGCACTCTACAGCGAGCTGATGGCCTGTGGAGCACCAGAATCTTATGAGCTTAGTTTCATTCAAATGGCGAAAGGAGAGACGAAGGAAGTACTAGGTTTAGAATCGGCAGCATCACAAGTAGCGATCTTTGATAATATTCCAGTAGAGGAGCAAATGAGTTGGTTAACTGATATGTTGAGTGACAATGGAGAGGCTCAAGCAGATTGGGATGAAATGGTGACTAACTATAAAGCTCAAGACTTAGTAGCTCTTTATGCAAGTATGTCTGAGTCGCCTGAGTATGCTAAGTATGAAAAGCAGTTGCTAGACAATAGAAATGAAGCATGGATTCCTAAAATTGATCAATTGGCAAAAGATAAGTCTACTTTCATTGCCGTTGGCGCCATGCATTTGGCTGGTGATAATGGTGTTGTTAAACTACTTAGAGAAGCTGGCTACACAGTAAATCCGATGACGAACTAGTCTTAGGTATTTCCAATAAAAGGGTCAGCTCACAAATGTGGGCTGACCCTTTTCTATTGGCTCTTTCGTGATTTATAGGAAGAAATGAATGATGTTTAATATGCATAAAATCAAATCACCTTATCTTTAATTCCAAGGTAATTCGTATTTACCCAATCCTAACAAGACTCATAACACTTTGGCAAAGCCCTTTTTTATTCTTCTTGCTTTTTTCTGGATTACTGGCTGCGGTGCAAATAATTCTGAAAAGGCAAATGACTACCCTGTTCAATTCGGAGAAATTGCTTTCGATGAATCTCAAGACCATTCAGATTTCAAGTTGTGCAATTCACAGGATATGGTCCACAGCCGTACTTCGTTAAACTATAAAGGTGGCCGTAAAAGGATAGAAAAACTTTGTATGGAAATGATTAATGGCAGTGAGAATGTTTATTCCTATAACGGCTATGTGCTCGTTAGATTTCTGGTAAATTGTAATGGTCAGTCAGGACGTTTTCGAATTGAAACGTTGGATGATGGGTTTAATCAACAAGAGTGTCCTGAAGGATTGGCGAGTTTGGTAGAATATGCAGTTCGTTCATTAGATGAATGGGTAGTTGAAACACCAGGGAATGTTGGAAAGGATCACTCAAAGTACTTGAATTTTAAAATTATAAATGGTCAAGTCGATGCTATCATACACTAAAAGAAAAACGGTCTCTATCCTTTTGCTCTTGCTAGGTTTTTATCAATTATCCGTTGCGCAAGGCAATTGTGAGCTTATGGAACCCGGCAGTAAGGAGAGGATAGCGTGTGAGTATGCTAAAAAGGCGATCACCTTTAAGCAAGGCAGCAAAGAGTCTCAATTATTGTTTGATTCAGCCATTTCCATTAACCCCAACTACGCCTGGGCTTATTACGAAAAATCGGTGCCCTATTTTAAAAGGGGGATGCTGAATGAAGGTATAAAACTTCTTAACAAAGCAGTTGAACTTGATCCATTAAGCCATCTGACTTATCGTGCGTATTGGTTCTATCAGCATAAAAGCTATGCCCGTTGCAAAGACGATTTGGAGCAATTCTATGCAATGGAGGGTACTTATAACAAAAATACACCTGATGGCGCAGTGGACATGCGCATATTATTGGGTATTGTTTATTCTGAATTAGGTTTGCGTCAACAGGCTATTGACAAAGTCGAAGCAACTATTCGTTCATATTCATCACTGGCTTACATAGGGCCTTATGACTATCACATCTTAGGCGTGCTTTACCTCAAGAATCAACAATACGATGATGCTTTGAAGACTTTACTTAAATCAATTGAGCTTAATGAGCAATTTGCTGATACTTATTATTTTCTGTCAGTAGCCAGTCAAAACCTTGGAGATATAGTAAAGGCCAAGGAATATATCGAAGCATCACTTCAAAGATTTAAAGGTGAACATAATGGATATAGTGGTTACCCAATTTGTTTTCCTGCTTCTCAAAAAATGGCTGAAGATCAGCATAATTTGCTTGTTGAAAGTAAGAGTGACAGGGGTTGAGCCTCTATTAGAATGACTTTTTGTTTGGTCACTATCGTAGAAATTAATGGATGGTGTGCCTATAATGAAGTTGCAAGACTAAAGAGAGGCAGCAGTAATATCTAATTAGAGGTCAATTGTCTCTTTACTCTAGTAATTATCTATTATACCACTCATATTTATACTTAGAAATATTATTGCGTTTTCCATTCTTGACTCTATCTTTGCAGCACAATGCAAATGATCCTAGCACATACTTACGCTCATCATTTCCATCATCTCTCTTGAGATGACTTTATAATTGTGTGGCCTACGCGGTCGCAAAAATTCCGAACTTTCTTTAATCAATTTCTTTACTTACCTGTTCATAACTTCACATGGAGAACATATTACGTATTGCGGTACAAAAAAAGGGTCGTTTAAGTGATGACTCATTAAAACTTATTAGGGAATGTGGCATTAAGGTCAACAATGGCACGGGCAAGCTGAAAGCCAGCGCCACTAATTTTCCAATGGAATTCTTATTCTTAAGAGATGATGATATTCCGGGCTATGTTCAAGACGGTATTGCCGATATTGGTATAGTTGGTGCCAACGAGGCAGAAGAGAAAGATAAAAAAGTGAATTGGGTGAAGCATTTAGGATTTTCTAAATGCCGACTTTCTTTGGCTATCGATAAGAATGAAGCATATAATGGCTTAAAAGACTTTGAAGGGAAAAGCCTAGCCACTTCTTACCCAAAAATACTCGGGGACTACCTGAAAAGGGAAGGCGTCTCAGCCGATATTCACGAGATCAGTGGTTCAGTAGAAATTGCCCCAAGCATAGGCTTAGCCTATGGTATCTGCGATATTGTAAGCTCTGGCTCTACTTTACTTAGCAATGGACTGAAAGAAGTTGAAGTAATCTTCAAATCTGAAGCTGTACTTTTAGCTACTGAGAACTTAGCAAGAGAGAAACAAGCCATTCTGGACCAACTGATTTTTAGGATTAATGCAGTTCAGGCAGCTAAGAATAACAAGTATATTTTGTTAAATGCTCCGAATGAGAAGGTACAAGAGATTACTAAAATCTTGCCTGGCATGAAGAGTCCAACGGTTTTACCTCTTGCCGAAAAAGGATGGAGCTCCATACATACCGTTATTCAGGAAGATGATTTCTGGCAAATTATTGAAGCGTTGAAAGGAGCAGGTGCCGAAGGTATTCTTGTGGTTCCAATTGAAAAGATGATCCAATGAAAGTTTTTGTAAACCCAGAAAGAACTTCTTGGGAAGAGATACTGAAACGCCCGACAATGGATTTCGAAACCATTGAAGAAAGGGTGAAGCCTATCTTAGAAAAAGTAAAGCAAGGAGGGGATAGTGCCGTAAAGGCCTTGACTCATGAATTTGATGGCGTTTCAATCGACTCATTACAAGTTACAGATCAAGAATTTGAGGAGGCTGAAATATTGGTTGATGCTGAGTTAAAGTCTGCCATCCTTACGGCCAAGTCCAACATTGAAGTGTTTCACCAAGCTCAAACGCAGCAAGACTTGATAGTGGAAACCATGCCAGGTGTGAAGTGCCACAGAAGGTCGGTGGCTATTGAGAAGGTCGGTCTTTATATCCCAGGAGGAACGGCCCCATTGTTCTCTACCGTGCTAATGCTTGCTGTTCCTGCCAAAATAGCGGGTTGTAATGAAATTCTTTTGTGTTCACCACCTAACAAAGAAGGCAAAATTCATCCGGCCATCCTTTATACCGCAAAAGCGGTGGGAGTGACTAAGGTATTTAAAGTAGGTGGCGCCCAAGCGATTGCTGCCTTAACTTTTGGTACTGATTCCATTCCGAAAGTCAACAAAATTTTCGGACCGGGAAATCAATATGTGACTGCTGCCAAGCAGCTGTCTACTAAATATGGTTTGGCCATAGATATGCCAGCAGGCCCTTCTGAAGTAGCCGTTTATGCAGACCAGTCTGCCAATCCAGTTTTTATTGCTGCTGATCTTCTTTCTCAGGCGGAGCATGGATCAGACTCTCAAGTAGTGCTGGTGGCCAATTCTGAAGAGAAAGTAAAAGAAGTTCAGGTTGAAATCGAAAGGCAATTGGCTTTATTGCCTAGAGCCGAATTTGCTGCTAAGGCTTTAGATAACAGTGTTGCTGTTGTTTTGGATGAAAAGCAATCCATTGAACTATTGAATGAATATGGGGCAGAACACCTGATTTTAAGTGTTGATGAACCTTGGCGAATAGCTGATCAGATCATCAATGCAGGATCGGTATTTCTGGGGCATTTGACACCAGAGTCTGCTGGTGATTATGCCTCAGGCACCAACCACACCTTGCCAACCAATGGCTATGCGAAAATGTATAGCGGTGTTTCTCTGGATAGTTTCGTGAAGAAAATCACCTATCAGGAAATTACAGCCGAAGGCTTAAAAGTGCTAGGCCCTGTGGTGGAGAAAATGGCAGCTGCTGAAGAGTTAGAGGCGCACAAAAATGCGGTAACGGTAAGACTAAACAGTTTGAAAGATGTTTGATCCTGCTGATTTACTGAGGCCTCATTTGAAGCAATTGGTCCCTTATTCTTCGGCAAGAGACGATTATAAAGGAAAAGAAGGCGTTTTCCTCGATGCCAATGAAAACCCAATCGGATCAATTACTGAAGAGCATTGGAACAGGTATCCAGATCCTTATCAATGGGAGCTAAAGCAAAAACTCGCTGAAGTTAAAGGTGTTAGTCCAGCACAAATTTTCTTAGGCAACGGGAGCGATGAACCGATCGATTTGCTTTTTCGAGCCTTCTGCGAGCCAAAAGTTGACGAAGTGATCATCAATGCTCCGACTTACGGAATGTATCAAGTGAGTGCTGACATCAACAATGTTGGAGTGAAGCAGGTACTCCTCACCACCGACTTTGATCTGGACGTTGAGGGGGTTCTCGCCACTATTCAGCCGAGTACTAAGATCATATGGATCTGTTCGCCCAACAATCCTACTGGTAATGATTTGAGCTTAGACAAAATTGAAGCTGTGATTAAGGCCTTCGATGGTTTAGTGGTAGTAGATGAAGCCTATATTGATTTTACCGATCGACCTTCTTTCATTACAAAGCTCAATGAGTTTCCAAATCTCATTGTACTTCAAACCATGAGTAAGGCATGGGGTTTGGCTGCTTTAAGGTTAGGAATGGCTTTCTGTTCATCGGAAATCATTTCCATTTTAAATAGAATCAAGGCACCCTATAACCTCAGTGGACTTACGCAACAGACTATTCTAAAGGCATTAGATAATTTAGAGGTTAAAGATAGAATGGTGGCTGAAATCCTTGAGAACAGGGCAGTATTGAAAGCCAAGCTTGAAGATTTAAGCTTGGTAGAGAGGGTTTATCCATCTGATTCCAATTTTCTGTTGGTGAAAATGAAGAATGCTAGTCAGATTTATAGGAGTTTGATTGAGCAGCAGATTATCTTGAGAGATCGTTCGAAAGTAGTCCTTTGTGATGATGGCATTAGAATTACCATCGGCACCAAAGAGGAGAATAAAAAAATGATTGAAGAATTGAAAAAACTGTCAAACTAACCGTCATTGCGAGGAATGAAACCTGTGTTAACAAGGTTTCATGACGAAGCAATCTGCTTGATCTGTTCTTTGTAATGGATATCAAACAGATTGCTTCGTCACAATCTTTTGCTTGCGCAAAGCTTTCTCCTCGCAATGACGCATAGAAGCTAAAAATGAAGAAAGTATTATTTATAGATCGAGACGGCACCATTATCGTGGAGCCACCTACAGATTTCCAGATTGATTCTCTGGAAAAACTAGAGTTTTTACCAGGCGCAATTTCCAACCTAAGAAAGATTGCTGAGCAGTTAGATTATGAGTTGGTAATGATTACCAATCAGGATGGTTTAGGAACGAGCTCTTTTCCTGAAGAAACCTTCTGGCCTGCACATCATAAAATGCTCAAGACGCTAGCGAATGAAGGCGTTGTATTCAACGAGATTTTCATTGACAGAACTTTTGAGCACGAAAAGGCACCAACTAGAAAACCCGGTACTGGCTTGTTGACTCAGTACATTTATGGCGATTACGACCTTGCCAATTCATACGTATTAGGAGATCGTAAAACAGATATCCAATTAGCTAATAACCTTGGGGCAAAGGCCATTTTCATTGCTAACGAAAAGGATGAAACTGCTGCTTTGACTACCATGAGCTGGGATGAAATCTATGATTTCCTTAAGCTTCCAGATAGAAAAGCCACAGTTCAAAGAACTACCAAAGAGACCGATATTTTGGTGGAACTGAACTTAGATGGAGAAGGCAATTGCGACAATCAGACCGGTTTAGGGTTTTTCGATCATATGTTAGATCAATTAGGTAGGCATTCTGGAGCAGATCTAAAGGTGCAAGTGAAAGGTGACCTGCATATCGATGAGCATCATACCATAGAAGATACAGCTTTGGCCCTTGGCGAAGCTTACTTAAAAGCGCTAGGTGATAAGAAAGGGATCAATAGATATGGTTTTCTTCTACCAATGGATGAAGCTTTAGCGCAGGTAGCCATAGATTTTAGTGGTCGTCCATGGCTGGTTTGGGATGCTGAATTTAAGCGTGAAAAAGTGGGGGATATGCCTACTGAAATGTTTATGCACTTCTTCAAATCGTTCTCAGATACCTCAAAGTGTAATCTGAACATTAAAATAGAAGGGGAGAACGAGCATCATAAAATTGAAGCTATTTTTAAAGCTTTTGCTAAAGCCATAAAAATGGCAGTAAAAAGAAACCTCGATGAGTTAGATAAACTTCCTTCAACCAAAGGAACTTTGTAGTTTCGTCCTGCTTTTAACTAGACATGCGTTATAGACTTTCGGTAATTTTAATTTTTATAAGTCTTCAAGCTGCAGGGCAAAATGGCTTAGATTGGTGGGATCAACTGCATAATTATCCTGATGCGGCTGGTACCGATCGCTCTAAATATATCAACCTTTCACCAGGTTATTTAGGGCCAAATGCCATGATTATTCCATCGTTGCCCAATATGATTATCGACAATGAGTTTTGGGTTCAGGCTTTCGGTCAATCTCATTCTGGAAATGGAGATAAGACTAACAATTTCTTTCTGAAGGGTAATTTTCCCCTCGCAAGAGATCGGGTGAATCTTTATATCACTAGTGTGCCTTATGAATCCTGGGAAGTGACACCAGCCACTCGAGACGAGAGAAGAATGACCAATATTTTTGGTAAAGGGAATAATACAGGAGATATAGCTTATGGATTCATCTTCAAAATATTCCGGGAAAATCATTGGCTCCCTTTCAACTTTGGTTTTCGTGCACATGTTAAGACCACTACCGGTGGTGAGTTGAACAATGCAAGATCAACTGATAACAGCCTTTATCAATGGGAGGGTATTTTTTCTAAAACGCTCATCACCAGGGAGGAGGAAAAACTACTTTTAAAGGCCGCATGGGGTTTTGTTTCGTGGCAAACTGACAACAACATGTTGCCAGGTGGATCAAGGAATAAACAAAATGATGCTGTATATTATGGATTTGGGGTAGAATACCTCAATCAATCATGGTCTTTTGGTACCGACATAACGGGATATACAGGTTATATCGGAAATAGGGATTATCCTCATTTTTTAAGAAGTCAATTGCAGTATAGATTAAGCAGACTGGCCATTAGAACAGAGTTCAATTATGGGTTACAGTCTTGGGACTGGAATACAATTTCTTTTGGCGTTCGCTACTATGTTTTAGAGCTTTTGGATTAATAACTACATGAGACTAGCGCTGCTGGCCAAAGCGTGAGTCTCATGGATACCAATTTTTTTTGAGAAAATGAGTCGCAGAGTATCCGGCCATATTATTTTCTAAGCAGTTTTCCGGGGCGGCCTTTAGTGAGCTGAAAATCCTTCACAACGAATTGACCATTTACTAATACATGAGGAATACCGTCTGGATATTGATGAATATCGAAAAAGGTAGACTTATCTTGAATTGTCTTCTCATTGAATAAAACCAAATCTGCATAGTTGCCCTCCCTGATCATCCCTCTGTCTTTTATATCCATGATTTGGGCAGGAAGGGAAGTCATGGAAACAATGGCCTGTTCGAGAGAAATGATCTTCTCATTTAAGGCAAAATGTCTGATTTTCTTAGGGAAAGTGCCGTAGTACCGGGCGTGTAACCTCAATGGATTGTCTGACGGTATGCTAATTTCACCATCTGATGCCGTGGCCATCCAAGGCTCTCTGGCAAATACCTCAAGGTCTTTTTCCGACATAGAAAAGCCTCTCAGTCGTGCACCACCAGAATAATTGTCATTGCCTTCCATGGCAAGTTTAATGGCCACCTCGATAGATGAAATATTCCATTCTTTGCTCAAATCGTAAATTGATTTACCAATAACTTCATCATCTGGGTAATCCATTACCAAAATATTCTGACTTCCTCCTCTTCTGGTAATTTCATGCCCAATATCTTTTCTAATGACATCTGCTCTCTCAGGGTTTTCCAGAGCTTCTTTCAAAGCCTTCTTTCCACCTCTTCTAACTGACGGAGGAATAAGATTGGTAGATCCATCACTGCCTGATGTATTGTATGGATAATGATCGGCATAAATTTCAACCCCTCTGTTTCTGGCGTCATTGATCAATCTGACTAGTGTGGAGCTCGAACCCCAGAAATCTTGCCCTCTGGCTTTGATGTGGCTAGTCACTACTTTCACTCCAGTTCTTTCTGCAATTTCAATCGATTCAATCACCGATTCAATCATGTTGATTTGACCAGATTCACCCAGACTGGGATAATACCACATGGGAACCATTCCACTAGATCTTTCATGTTCAATTAACACACCATTGTATGGGTCCATTTCGGAGACCAAGCTTACAAGCTCATCCGTTGTGCTCCAGATAGCTGGAGAGTATTCTGGTGCCGCAGACATTCCCCATGCGCCTTCATCCATGGCTCTTTTTACATGTCCCCTCATTTTAGCAACTTCCTGTGCTGTTGCAGGTCGCTGAAAATCTCTGCCCATTACCTCACCTCTAACAGTACCATGACCGATGAGCAATATGGTATTTACACCAACTCCGCCATTCGATTCCAAAAGATTGATTTGGTCTTTGATGGAAATCGGTCCACGCCCATCGTGGTTGGTAACTACAGTGGTCACCCCTTGAGCAACTAGGTTGGGGGCCTCTCTGTAGGCGATTTCATTTTCGATATTCTCAGTGCCTGGCCTAAATTGATCGTATGCATGTGAATGAATATCGATAAAGCCAGGACTCACAGTTAATCCGGTCGCGTCAATCACTTCTTTCCCTTTGGCCTTTCCTTTCAATTGACCGACTGCAACAATTTTATCACCATTAATAGCTATGTCCCCATAGTACCAAGGTGTTCCTGATCCATCGAGAATTTTACCATTGATAATTAAAATGTCGTAAGTAGGGTTTGTTTGTGAAAAGGTACTTTGTGGTGCGAGCAGAAAAAATAGCAGTAAAAGAGTAAGTATGCCTACAGAAGGTTTACTACCCTTTCTTTTTAATCTAAAAAAAATCATAAGCCTGAGGTTGATCGACTGAATATGGTGAAAAACGGCCTTAAATCATAGATAGGCTTATGATTTTATATGAGATGTAATGAGTGTTTTTCTTGAAACATGAATGAGCTACAGGTAATAGTTAAATTTCAATTGAAGTTTAATTGGTGAATACTTATAGCTAAGCTATTTTTGCGCATGGCAGAACAGATCCTCATCCTAGATTTTGGATCGCAGTATACTCAACTAATTGCAAGAAGAGTTCGTGAACTTAACGTTTACTGCGAAATACATCCTTACAATCATATCCCTGAACTTACAGATGACATCAAAGGAGTAATTCTCTCCGGAAGTCCTTGTTCCGTAAGAGAAGAAGGCGCTCCAGATTTAGATATAGATCAATTCAGAGGTAAAGTACCTGTTTTGGGGGTTTGTTATGGGGCTCAGCTTCTGGCACAAAAATATGGTGGGAGTGTGCTTCCATCTGAAATTAGAGAATATGGCCGCGCCAGGTTGAACAGAGTAGATTCTCACTTTGACCTGATGAAAGAAATCAGTCTAGACTCACAGGTTTGGATGTCGCATTCAGACACAATCAAAGCACTCCCTGAAAGTTTTGAAATTATAGCTAGCACTACAAGTGTTGCCGTTGCTGCTTTTAAGGTAGCGAATGAATCAACTTATGGTATTCAGTTTCATCCTGAGGTAACTCATTCAGCGGAAGGAAAAACATTGTTGAGAAACTTTGTTGTTCACATCAGTGGCTGTACACAAGACTGGACACCAGATATTTTTGCAGAAACAACCATTGCAGAACTGAAAGAAAAACTTGGGAATGATAAGGTTGTCCTTGGACTTTCTGGTGGTGTTGATTCATCAGTAGCTGCAGTTCTAATCCATAAAGCAATAGGAGAGAACCTACACTGTATTTTTGTAGATAACGGTCTGCTTCGTAAGAATGAGTTTCAGTCTGTTTTGGATTCATACAAAGGCATGGGGCTGAATGTAAAAGGGGTGGATGCTAAGCAACAGTTTTATGATGCCTTAGCAGGAATCACAGATCCTGAAGGAAAAAGAAAAGCGATTGGTCGTGTTTTCATAGAAGTATTCGACCAAGAAGCTCACAAAATCCAAGGGGTGAAATGGCTAGGTCAAGGCACCATCTATCCAGATGTAATTGAGTCAGTTTCAGTTAAGGGACCTTCAGCTACAATAAAATCACATCACAACGTTGGTGGTTTACCTGAGAAGATGAACCTGAAAGTGGTTGAGCCGCTCAATACGCTATTTAAAGATGAAGTAAGGAATGTAGGCAGAAGCCTAGAAATTGATCCCAATATTTTAGGCAGACATCCGTTCCCTGGCCCAGGACTGGGTATAAGAATACTTGGAGATGTTACCCCTGAGAAAGTAGCTATCTTACAAGAAGTCGATTATATCTTTATCAATGGCTTGAAAGAAAAAGGCTTATACGATCAAGTTTGGCAGGCTGGGGCAATGTTGCTTCCCATACAGTCAGTAGGTGTAATGGGCGATGAGAGAACGTACGAGCAGGTGGTAGCATTAAGAGCTGTGACCAGTGTAGATGGTATGACAGCAGATTGGGTTGATTTACCTTATAGCTTCTTGCAAGACGTATCAAACGATATAATTAACAAAGTAAAAGGAGTGAACAGAGTGGTTTATGATATCAGTTCAAAACCACCAGCAACCATAGAATGGGAATAATGCGAAAATACTTACTTGGTGGGGTACTAATTTTTTTAATGGGGTTCCCCTTATCCGGACAGAATATTAAACAACTGTTTGAGGAGGGGAAGACACTATTTGAGCAGGAGAAATATGCCCTAGCCATAAGTAAATTTGAACCATTAACTGCAATGGATGCAGAAAATGACATGGTTCGATATGCTTCCTTTTATTATGCTGTTGCGACTTATCAAACAGGTGATAAAGCAACGGCTAAGAATGCATTCAAGCAGATTCAAGTTAAATATCCGAACTGGTCCATTGACAATGATCTTAATTATTGGTTAGGATTGATTTCCGTTGATGAAGGCCAAACCATTGAAGCTTTTGAATATTTGAATCAGGTAAATGCTCCTGATTTAGTTCCTTCGGTAAATTCACTTAAAGAGAAGGCTTTAGGTGCGGTAAATTACGTAGAGCAACTTAAATCATTGTTGATTGCCTTTCCTGAAAATGCCGTGGCTTCTAAACTCGCAAGTTTAGTCCTTCAACAAAACGTTCAAGATCAAGACTTGGAGCTCTTAGAACAGCTGCAAGGAGATTTCGATTTGGAAATATCGCTCACCACTGATGGCATAGAGTTCTCCCCAAAAAAAGAAGTATACAACGTTGGCCTCTTTCTTCCATTTGCCTACCGAAACGATTCTGCAAGATTAGTCCAATTAGAATCGAATTGGACAACCAGAATGTATCATGGCGCTTTATTGGGGGTTGAAAAACTTAAGAGTGAAGGCGTTGAAATTAACTTGGTCACCATCGATACCAGGGATGTATCAATGAGATTAGATCAGATGATTACATCAGGCCAGTTGGATAGTTTAGATTTGATCATTGGGCCTGTCACCCAAACTGCAGTTGAGCTGATGAGTAAATTCTCAAAGGAAAGGAAAGTAAATATGATTAATCCGCTTTCTTCCAACAGTGAGATACTTACAGAGAACCCATTTGCATTTCTTTATTTCCCAAGTAATGAATCAATAGCTATTAAGTCGGCTGAGTTTGCTACTCAGGAATTCACAAGAAATAAGAATGCAGCAATTTTCTATTCAGGTCCGGCAGATTATGAAAGAGCGGAATTGTACAAGCAGATCATTGAGAAAGATTCCTTCAATGTTCCTGTATTCATGAGAGTGGGGCCTGATGAGTCTGTGAAGATTCAACAGCTTTTTGTTGAAGAGGAGGAAGTAGAAAGAGATTCTATAGCTCTTGCAGGCATGTTTGCAGAAATGGATTCTCTAAGAGAAGCTGGAGAAGAAGATTGGGAGATTTATTCGGAGAGAGATTTTGTTTATGACACCCTCAAAATACTTCCAGACAGCATTGGCCATGTGTTTATTGCTTCAGATTTTTCATCATTAACAACAAGTGCACTAAGCGGGATAGCGGCTAGACCAGATACTATTGGCTTTATATCCACTTCTCGATTTTTAGCAGCAGAACAATCACTTTCATTTGCTCAATTGGAGCGGGTTAATGGTGTTTTTGTAGGAAGTAACTATATGGACTACACCACCCCACAAGTTTCTGAATTTAGAGAGAAATATGTTAACACTTTCCTTGCGAGCCCTGTTAAGGAGGAGCGACTTGGCGATGCCTACATGTCTTATGACATTATGGTGACATTCGGTAGGTTATTAAACCAATACGGAAAGTACTTTCAAGTCGGTTTAAGAAGAAAAGAAAGTGTGGAAGGGGAATTGACGCAAAAGTTGATTTACAGATTGTCGAATGATAACCGCTTCATGCCTTATTTGAGAGTAAGGTCCGCACAAGTTGTAAAAGTCGAAGACCAATAATATGCATCAAATTACTAGGAGCAATAATCTTTTCGAAGAGGCTCAAAACTATATCCCAGGGGGCGTAAATTCACCAGTGAGAGCCTTTAAGGCAGTTGGTGGCAACCCGATTTTCATTAAAAAGGCCAAAGGAGCTTTTATCTATGATGAAGATGATAATGAGTACATAGAGTTAATCAACTCTTGGGGGCCAATGATTCTCGGACACGCCAACCCAAGGATTGAACAAGCTGTAATCAAAGCCGTAAGTGGCTCGCTATCATTTGGAGCTCCAACGGCCATTGAAATTGAGATGGCCAAAACCATCTGTTCAATGGTGCCAAGTATTGAAAAGGTGAGGATGGTGAACTCAGGAACAGAAGCCACCATGTCAGCTGTTCGCTTGGCTCGTGGCTATACTGGCAGATCTAAAATCATCAAATTCGAAGGTTGTTATCATGGGCATGGAGATTCATTCTTAATTGCCGCGGGTAGTGGAGCCATTACCCTAGGTGAGCCCAATAGTCCAGGTGTAACTCGAGGTACCGCCAGAGATACTGTAACTGTACCTTTCAACGATATTAATAAGATTCATGAGGCTGTGATGGCCAATAAAGATAAGGTTGCGGCCATTATTGTTGAACCCGTTGCGGGTAATATGGGCTGTGTTCTTCCAAAAGAAGGGTTTCTAGAGACACTTAGGCAGATTTGTGATTCAGAGGGCATTGTACTCATTTTCGATGAGGTAATGACTGGTTTTAGACTCTCACAATCCGGGGCGCAAGGCGTCTTTAATGTTAAGCCTGATCTTACTACCCTCGGCAAAATTATTGGAGGTGGTATGCCTGTTGGCGCGTACGGTGGCAAGAAGGAAATTATGGATCATGTGGCGCCTGTTGGGCCTGTTTATCAGGCAGGGACGCTCAGTGGAAACCCAGTGGCTATGGCTGCGGGGTTGGCTATGCTTAATCAGATTCAAGAGGATGAGACCCTTTATAACGATCTAGCGCTTATTACAGCTAAGCTAGAAAACGGAATCAGAAATGGACTAGATGATTTAGGTCTCCCTTATACCATGAACAGAGTAGGCTCAATGATCAGTTTGTTTTTCACTTCAGAGAAAGTGACAGATTTTAATTCTGCTAAATCAACCGATTTAAAACTATTTGGGCTCTATTTTAGGGAGATGCTGAAAAGAGGTATTTACCTACCACCATCTCAGTTTGAATCATGGTTCATTTCAAAATCGATAACCACTGAGTTGGCCGATAGAATTATTGATGCTAATTATGATTCCCTGAAGGCGATTCATTAATAGTACCAAAAGCTGATAAATACTTCAAGAGAGAAGAAACACACAAGGAAGAAGATATAAACAAATCCAACCATGTTGAATTTGATGAGGGTCTTAAACCAGCCTTGTTTGTATACTTTCAAAAAGGAAATGTAAGCATAGGTGCTTGCTCCAATAAAGAATGCAGCTCCGAAAATTCCTCTTAAGGATTCATAGTCTGAATTGGCGAATAAATCTTCATTAATAAGTTTGAACATAATGAGTAGCCCCAAGCCATAAACTAAGTAGGCGAAAGAATGGATATGGAGAGCATGTACCACATGTTTAATGTACAAGTGCTTTCTTCTCACGTAGACGAACTTGAGTACGCCTGCAAAGAGTGGGATGAGAATAAACATCATTAGTGGTAGGTTGCCAAGTACAAAGCCTTTGAAGCCCTCGTCATTCACGAAAATTTTTCTGACTTGAGATAGGAAGTGAGCCTTCTGACTATCGCTAAGGAAATTCCCTCCAAGTTGGCCTCCATTATTAGTTAAAGAATCCCAGAAAACAGAATCAACGATTTTGGGATCTCTTGCTAGTCTGTGGTACTTTTCAAACCTTCTTTCCCCTTCTCTTGCTGGAATGTCGACAGATGATAATGAAACGGTCTGATTTTCAATAAATTCGTCTCCGAAATCAGCATTGAGAGAATCTAATAGTTGCTTGTAGGAGTTAATTTTGGAATACTTTTGAACTAAGGAGTCTTCTACTAATGCCAGCTTTAAGCTGTCAGAGAGGGCTTTTAACCTGTCATCATCCTGCAATTCATCCAATGATGCAGAACTAATGTCAATAATATCATCATCGTCAAATTTTTGAAAATTGACATCCGAAAGTAAGTAGCTAATGGTAAAAAAGTAAAAAAGAGACATTACAAAATACAGCCTGATAGGGTGTATAAAGTGCTTGATTTTACCTTCTTGAAATCTATTGGTTAGGGAGCCCGGCTTAATTAGGAAAGGAACTAGGCTATGTGCCAGTTTGGAGTCTATGCCTAAGTAATTATCTATAAACTCTTTTACAAGTGTTGTGAACGTAATGTTATTGTCAGTATTAGACTGGCCGCATGTTGGACAATAATTAAACGACTCATCTAAGTGAGTGCCGCAATTGTTACAAGAGGTACTTCTTCTTTTCTTTTCTTTCATGCTAGTGCACTACTGACGAATCAAATATAACAGAAGTAGTCATCTGGCGAAAGCTAAAACAAAAAAGCCAACCAAAAGGTCAGCTTTTTTATGAGTTGTGTTTAGGTGAAAGGGTGCTCTAACTCCATCGCAGAGCTATTTTTTTTAAATCTTGACTCCAATAACTTTCTTCAGTAGCTTTTTCACTTAGTTCTTGACCAATTTTTTTCCAAAGTGCTTTATCCGGACTGAAGTAGGAGGCTTTAGGGATAATGTCATTTTTCAAAGCAATTTTCCCCCCTGCAACATCCTCTATACTCTGATCCCAATCTATATCACTGACATTATACTTGAGCCTGATTAAATCTAAAAAGGTCTTTTTTACTAAGGCATGGGAATTTCTAAGTTGAATTTGAGCATAGAATAATTGATCCTGATATAAATGCATTTGGAGGGTGCATTTTATGCCTTTGATGTTAAGTTTATAGAATAAGGTAATTTGAGAGGTTAGAGGGAGATTCCTTTTTTGAAGGTAATTAGGTTTGCCAAAAATTCTTTTAATCTCCTTTTCGGTTTTTCCGAACTCGATACCGTAAAACCTTATTGATTTTTCGGTGGGATGAGTTTTGCTATTAGAGTCTTTATGAAAATTAAAAGATGAACTAACGTTCAAGGCATTGAGCGATTGATAAAAATCTTCCTTACCTAGGTTGTAAAGTTTTTTCTTTTTCCGGCTTGCGAATAACGACAGGAAAAGACCTTTGTCTGGACGCATCATACTTTCATGTTTAGGTGACTATTGTTCCGAAGAACAGGTTGAAGGTAATAAAAGAACTTGGGAAAAAGTAATCTAGAAAAAGCGAAAAGCCTATTTTGAGTGAATGCAAGTGGTTTATTTCATGCGATCCAACGGTTAGAGTATTTGAAATGCAAAAAAATGAATGTATAAATTTTCCTTCCTGAATGGAATTTTCTCATTTCCGATCCATAAGAGCGAGCCTTATTATGTATGTAGTATTTTCCATCTAAAATGCTTTTGTTTCCGAGGTCTTAAAGCTTTGTTTTCACTTTCGACCAAGATTTAATCTGCCAATAGATATGCCCTGTAGTTAGATGATTTCCGTCTTTATCAAATGCTTTCGGTTCACTACATACCACCAAAGATTCCTGAGATTTTAACGGTTCTATAACTTCATTTTTAAGCCAATCTTCAGTAATGGCATAAGTCACAGTTGTATCCATTTTAGCCTGATAGTGATACTCCATTTCCATTTTTTGCATAATGATACGATACTTCTTTGGGTCAAGGTTATTGAGCAAAACTAGACCTGTGGCATATTCAGAGGCGGTGGCTAAAGCACAGGCGTGAATTCCTTTTATGTGGTTGAAATTAGCTCGCTTGTATGGGATGTGTACATCAACTGAATAATCGGTTAGCCTTTTGATTTTGAAGCCATGTGGCTTATTAAATGGGATCATTCTAGCTAATCCGAAATTCAACAATGCCAGGTGTCGTTTAGAGGTTTTAGCCTTCTCTATTAAGTTAGATGTATCAAACATGTGTCTCTGCTTTGTTTGAATTTATGGATTCTTCCTTAATTTCCCGATATGTTGAGTTTTTGGGAGAAGGATTTTTTTATTCATTACGATCATATCATTGTAGGTAGTGGTATTGTTGGGCTTTCTACTGCTATTGCGGTAAAAGAAAAGGAACCAAATGCTAGGGTTTTGGTACTTGAAAGAGGCGTCTTCCCTACAGGGGCGAGTACTAAAAATGCTGGTTTTGCCTGTTTTGGAAGTTTATCTGAAATTGCCTCAGATTTAGAAAAGCTCTCAGATGAAGAGGTCTACAATTTGGTAAAGCTTAGATGGGATGGTTTACAGCTTTTGAGAGATAGATTGGGCGATGAGGCCATGGACTTCCGGAGTTTTGGCGGATACGAGTTGCTAAGAGAGAAGGAGTTGAAAGTTCTCGACCAACTTGATAGAGTAAATCATCTCCTTTATCCACTTTTTCGTAAAACGGTCTACTCAATTGAAAACCAAAGAATTCATGACTTTAACTTTCCTGAAAAGGCAGTAAGCTGCTTGGTTTTTAATCCTTTTGAGGCACAGATTCATTCCGGTAAAATGATGAAGAGTTTGGCTCATTTGGCTGCACAAAAAGGAGTTGAAATAATCACAGGGGCGCAGGTTGTTGCCTTTGATGAGCATCATTCAAATGTTGAGGTGGCCATAACAGATGGGCCAACTTTTACAGCAGGTCAAGTTGCTTTTTGTACCAATGCTTTTAGCAAATGGTTTTTCCCAAAAATAGATCTCGAACCTGGAAGAGGAGCAGTATTGGTTACAAAACCAATTCCAGGGTTAAAACTCAAAGGAACATATCATTACGATGAGGGCTATTATTATTTCAGAAACTATCAAAACAGGCTGATTTTTGGAGGAGGAAGAAATCTGGACTTTGAAACAGAGAAAACAACCAACTTTAATGTGAATGAGTTGATTCTCAACAAGCTGAAATCTGATATCGCAGAGTTGATTCTGCCAAATCAGCCCTTTGAAATTGACCATACTTGGGCTGGTATTATGGCTTTCGGTCCGAATAAAAAACCAATTCTTGAGAAGTATTCAGATAGAGTGAGTGCAGGCGTTCGATTGGGTGGAATGGGTGTTGCCATTGGGAGTAAAATAGGTTTAGAGCTAGCCGATTTAATGCTTCAATAATTAAATATTACTATATTCAAAACTTACCTACATCATCAATGAGTTACAAATATCAGAAGCCAACACTTTTTCAGGCATTTATACCGATTATTTTCCTCGTCATTGCGCTTTTCATTAATGTTAGAATCTTTGGTGATTCATCATTAGATGGGTCAAATCAAATAATTCTTATTCTCTCTGCAGCGGTTGCCTCTTTGGTAGCTCTCAAATTGGGTATGAAGTGGGAAGCTATTCAAAATGGTATAGTTAAAAGTATTAGCTCTGCAATGTCCTCCATTATTATTTTGTTGCTCATTGGTTCCCTTGCGGGTACTTGGTTATTGTCGGGCATTGTTCCTGCAATGATTTATTATGGGCTTCAAATCCTGAATCCAACTATATTTCTATTTGCAGCTTGCATAGTTTGTTCTATCGTTTCATTGGCCACGGGTAGTTCTTGGACAACAGCTGCCACTGTAGGTATTGCGCTCATAGGTATTGGTAAAGCGCTAGGGATACACGAAGGAATGATTGCTGGTGCAGTGCTTTCTGGAGCTTATTTTGGAGATAAAATGTCGCCACTTTCCGATACAACTAATTTGGCACCAGCCATGGCGGGAACAGACCTGTTCACGCACATCAAGTACATGACAATCACCACAATACCATCAATTTCAATTGCATTGATACTTTTTCTAATTCTTGGTTTCACAAGTGGTGGAACCGGAGATGTTGGTCAAACTGAAGCCATTTTAACAGCTATCAGTAGTCAATTTAATATTAATGGGTTCCTATTTTTGGTACCCTTAGCTGTTGTTTTTATGATTTATAAAAAGGTGCCCGCCTTGCCAGCGATCTTAATTGGGGCCCTTTTAGGGGGGGTATTTGCTTTGATTTTTCAACCTGAGGTGGTTAAGACAGTTTCTGGT
>CAYGKL010000065.1:0-8740 GCA_964350505.1 uncultured Roseivirgaceae bacterium
AATTCCACCTTACCTGTGATAGCAGGAATGACACCGACAAAATCAGAAACCCTAATGTAGGTTTGAGTCTCACCATTAATTAAGGCTCTTCTTTCAGCAGAACTCATCAGGTTTTCATAGGCTGAAATGGTTAATCGGGCAGAAACCCCACTTTTTTCATCAACATATTCGCTGTCTCTGGCTTCAATAGCTACTTGCTCTATAAGGTCCTGCGCCAACTCGTTGATGACTACAATGTTTTTCTGATCATCTTTCATGCGAGCTTCTTGAACTGTAATCTGCTTGCTGATTTCCCTTGTCTTAGGGTAATGAGTAATGATCTGGCTGTCAATTCTATCTTTCAAAGGTGTAACAATGCTACCTCTGTTGGTATAATCTTCCGGGTTAGCAGTAAAGACAAACTGAATATCGAGGGGTAATCTTAGTTTGAAGCCTCTAATCTGAATATCTCCTTCCTGTAGAATATTGAAAAGAGCTACCTGAATTCTAGCCTGCAAATCTGGTAACTCATTGATCACGAAGATGCAGCGGTGCGATCTTGGCACAAGTCCGTAGTGGATTACGCGTTCGTCAGAATAAGGTAGCTTCAAAGAAGCAGCCTTGATAGGGTCTACATCACCAATCAAATCGGCAATTGAAACATCTGGAGTAGCGAGCTTTTCAGCATATCTTTCCGAACGATGCATCCATGAAATTTCGGTTTGCTCGCCATGGTGTAGCACTTGGTCGTGGCCAAATCTACTTAGGGGTTGCAAAGGATCATCATTCAATTCAGAGCCTTTGATTACTGGAATGTATTCATCGAGCAAATCTGTCATTTGACGCGCAATCCTAGTTTTTGCCTGTCCACGAAGTCCTAATAAGTTCATGTTGTGCATGGAGAGGATAGCTCGCTGAATATCTGGAATTACGGTTTCTTCATAGCCCCAAATTCCTTCGAAGGTTGGTTCCTTCTTTTTAAGCTTGTCTATGAGGTTGTCTCGAAGCTCTTGTTTTACTGATTTGCTTTGGTAACCTGCAGCCTTTAATTCGCCCAGTGTTTTTATCTTCAACAATTGATCTGAAGTCAATGCTTTATATGTCATTTTAGAATGTTTTTCTGCGATTTCGTTTGTAATCTTCGAATATGAGATGGCCCAATCCTTTCAGACTGCTGTAATAGGCATTGCCATTATTTGCCTTGGTAAATTCCTTCACAAATTCCTTCAAATAAGGATCTGAAGCAATCATAAAAGTAGTTACCGGAATGTGAAGCCTTCTACATTGAGTGGCTAAGTTGAGTGTTTTATTGAAAATTTTTGGATCTAGACCAAATGCGTTTTTGTAGTACTTGATTCCCACTTTCATACAGGTAGGTTTTCCATCTGTAATCATAAAGATCTGCTTGTTGGCATTCTTTCTTCTCCTCAAAATATCCATTGCCAATTCAAGACCTGCAATGGTATTGGTGTGGTACGGTCCTACTTGTAAAAAGGGTAGGTCTTTGATTTCAATTTGCCAAGCATCGTTACCAAATACAATTACATCTAGTGTGTCTTTTGGGTATTTGGTAGTGATCAATTCGGCCAAAGCCATGGCTGTTTTCTTGGCTGGGGTAATTCGGTCCTCCCCATAGAGAATCATAGAGTGTGAGATATCAATCATCAAGACAGTTGAGGTCTGAGTTTTGAATTCTGTCTCTACTACTTCAAGGTCATTCTCTGTCATCATAAAATCCCCAAAACCATTATTGATCTGGGCATTTCTAATGGAATCGGTCATGGCAATTTGTTGCAAGGCATCTCCAAATTGGAATGGCCTTCTATCAGTTCCTGTTTCATCACCAGTTCCAGAAAAGTTGGTTTTATGCTGTCCTTTGCCAGTTTTTTTCAGTTTACCAAAGATTTCTTCTAGAGCAGATTTTCGTATCTCTTGCCCAGTTTTACCCGTAACCTCGAACTTCCCTTCTTGATTTTCTTCAGAGATATAACCCTTGTCTTTTAGGTCATCAATAAAATCACCAATACCATATTGGCCATCGCTTAAATTATATTGTTTGTCTAGGTTTGTCAACCAAGCCAGTGCTTCTGCTACATCTCCTCCTGTAATACTTACCAGTTGTAAGAAGATATTGAGCAAATTATCGAAGGCTGATTCACCTTGAGCTTTGGGTGGAATGTATTTAGAAAAACGGTATCCCTTCATAAGTTCCTACACAACGCGACTGTGATATTTTTGGTTTAACTTAAAGCATATTAATCATAATGGTTCGCCATTCCTTGCCAGTAAATTATTTTTTTGGCGTTTGTTCCTTTTAATTGAGCAGTCGTTATTAAACCGAACATTTTGATAGAAAACCCAATCGAAGCTTTGGCCCAAACGAAATATTCTGACCTGACAGAGATAGAACTCATAGAGAAGTCTAAAAAGGACAAGAGTTATTTCAAGCCACTTTACGAAAAGTACTACGAGCAGATTTTTAGATTGGTTTATGCAAGGGTTCAGGATGTTGAATTAACCGGTGAAATAACATCTGAAGCTTTTGGTAAAACTTTAGCGAATATTGAAAAATTCAAACAACAGGGGTATCCTTTTTCTGCGTGGATTTCTAGAATAGCAATTAACTGTTGCTATGACTATTTCCGAGCCAAGAAAAAGAATAGAATGGTGAGTTTAGAAAACTATACCACACATGACATTGCATTTGAGGTAGAGTTGGAAGACAGTGATAAAGAACTGTGGCTCACGTTATTACCAGAAATTTTGGAGAAGTTGAAGCCCAAAGATCTCGAGTTGATTGAGATGAGGTTTTTTGAAGGCAAGAGTTTTGCCGAGATCGCCTACATCTTAGACATCAACGAGGGAAATGCGAAAACAAGAACCTATCGTGTATTGAAGCGCATGAAAAAGCATTTTAGACAAGGTACAAGATGAAGTACAACTTTATAAATAAGGGGAAGATACCGAGTCCAGCGGAAATTAAAAGTACGATGAGCTTCGGGAAAATGGTGGCCAGTTCAAAAGCAATGGCGGGAGTTAAATTAACTTCTGCTGTACTTAAAGGCACTGCAGCAGTTAAGACGGCAGTGATAAGCACTGTATCTGTGGTGGCTGTAGCTACAACAACTTATGTAACCTATCCTGAGATATTTAGCTCAAGTAAAGACGAGCAAAGCAAACCAGTTATGGAAGAACAAATTGTTTCTCCAGTGATCGATACAGTTTCCACAATAGATGTAATGCAATCAGATAAATCATCAAGCCAGCCAGTAAAAGTTGTCAAACCTGTTAGCAAGCCCCCAGTTCAAAAACCAGTTGTCAAGAAGTCAACACCTCCGCCTTTACTTATTAATGAAGATGTAGTGGTTCAGGCATACCCACTGCCGAGTAGAGAAAATTTCATGAGTCATATTAATAGTCAGCTGAAGTATCCAATTCAACATTTAACTGACTCCATTTATGGGTTTGTAAACGTTCGCTTTAGGGTGAATAAAAAAGGAGAAACAGATGACTTTAAAATAAGTAAGTCTTTGGGTGAAGCTTTTGATAACGAAGCGATTCGAGTGATTAGATCTTACAAACTCTGGCAACCAGCCAGTTACAATGGTGAAGCAGTTGATAGTTATATGCATTTGACTATCAATTTTCAAATTAAATAACTTTCTGAGTGTTTCTTTGTTACGTTAAGTGTTACGGTTAATCTTTAATGTTTACCACCTTTGTTCAGGCAATTTTTAAGAATTACTTGTATTGTTGTTAAATGTAATCTTTGGTTCAAATAACCTCTTTTTTGTATCTTTCTTAGCGATAATGGATGCCTTTTGATGAAATATTCAATCAAAGACTTAGAGAAGTTCTCTGGTGTAAAAGCACATACCATCAGAATTTGGGAGCAACGATATCAGCTGCTTACGCCAAAGCGTACGGATACTAATATTCGGTATTACGATGAGGTTCAGTTAAAATATTTGTTGAATGTTACTCTTTTGGTTGAAAATGGCCATCGTATATCTCAGATTTGCGCCATGTCTGAGATAGAGTTTAATGATCATCTGAGAGAAGTTGCTGGGCAGGGTCTGAATTCTAAAGAAGATAATCAACTCAATACCGCCATAAACGAGTTGGTATTAGCCATGCTCGAATTAGATGAAAATCGCTTTGAGAAAATACTTAGCGGTTGTCTCCTTCAGCGCACTTTCGAAGAGGTTTTGATAAAAGTGATCTATCCTTTTCTCAAACGCATTGGAGTAATGTGGAGGGTCGGTGAAGTTTCAACAGCACAAGAGCACTTCATATACCATCTGATCAGACAAAAAATTATCGTTGCCATTGATGCCCTCATTGTTCGTAAAAAGCCCTCTGAAAAGTATTTACTTTTTCTTCCTAAGTCAGAATTCAGTGACTTACTCATTCTACTTTTTACTTTCATTCTTAAAAGTAGAGGCAAACAATGTATTTATTTAGGCGCAGATATTCCTTTCAATGACCTACAACAGGTAGCCAATATTTCGAATCCTGACGTGCTTTTTACTTTTGTAAAGGCTCCTGCATCGAAAATCGATACACAAGCATACATCTACGAATTATCTGAAAGATTTACAGAGAAGCAAATTCTCATTAGTGGCAATCCTTATTTTATGGACGACCTAGAGTACCCATCAAATGTTTTGCTAATTCTTGAAGTAGATGACCTAATTGAAATGTTAGCGGACTAAAAGCTGTTTAATCGGTTGATTTCTTTATATTACCTAAATTTTCAATAATGGGTCAAAGGTCAATACTCATTGGGATGTGCATTTTATTGTTCTCATCCTGTTCGAGTCGTAAATACGAGGAATATCTTTTAGGGGAGTGGTACAATGAATCTCTTAGGGTTGACATAGATGCGTTGGATGGTCAAATAGATTCAGTTTTTTTAGTGCCTGCCGGAAGGTGGGAGGAAATTCTTCAGATAAAGCCAATACTAACCACATACAAGCCAGATGGAACCTATGAATCGGTTTATTCCCGATTGGATGGCTCCTTATTGCAGAAATCTTCAGGGGAATGGGTTATGAGAGGAGATTCACTTTTTTTAACGTCTCTTGGAGAGACAACAGGGTATCATTTTGAGTGGCAAAATGGAAGAGGCCTTTTTGAAGGCTATTTGGATTGGGATACCGATGGTAATTCAGACGATTTTTACTCTGGCGTTCAGATTAAGAAATAAATCATCTTTAACTAAATCAAATCACTATGGATTTTTCAGCTATTAATTGGCTTGCGGTGGTAGTAGCGGCTATCGCATTTTTTGCCCTTGGAGCAATTTGGTATGGACCTCTTTTTGGTAAAATTTGGCAAAAAGGAGTTGGCCTTTCCGATGAGGAAATTAGAAGTGCCAATATGGGTAAGTTGTTTGGCTCAGCTTTCATTTTTGCGTTGATTATTTCTGTGGGTATGGCCATGTTCTTTTTCGGAATGGGCACTGACCCCAACAACCCAATGACCATTTCTATGGGAGTAATGTATGGTGCCATGACCGGTATTTTCTTTATACTTCCTTCAACCTGCATGAATTATCTTTTTGCTAGAAGGCCTGCTTCTTTAATGATGATCGACTCATTTTACCATATTGTAGCCTACATTGTGGTGGGTGTTATTTTAGCCGCTTGGCAATAAAATTTTAGTCGTTTGGGAGAAATGAGTCTTTCATACGACCAATTTTTATTTTTTCTCTGTTGAACCTTTTTTTAGACGAATCACGTTGAGGGGCTAGGGTAAAACCTTATGAAGGTTATTCTAGTTAAAAATATGATGATTTCGAATAAATTAACAAAAGAGGTGCTTTCACCTAAAGTTTATCAACAAGGATTTCAAGAAGCCATTTTGGAGTTTGAACGTTTTGAGCAGATTAAAAAACGTTTATATCAGATTAAAGCATACCAGCAGCTCAAAAAGGGAGAACACTTCTTGGAGCTCATTGAGGCGGCTTAAAAATCGAGAGGAGACTTGAGTTCCATATCAGTAAAATCACTCATTACTACTTTAGAGGCTATATTGGTTGGTTCTACCCAAATAGGCTGCTCAAAACCATACTTCTTTGCCATGGCTTCATGTACTTCTTTCCTTGTCGGATGATCTACTGAAACCGCATTAAAGATTTTTTGATCTTTTGGCCACTCTCTCACCATTTCAGAAACGATTTTGATCACATCGTCTCGATGAATGTAATTTACTTTGGTCTCAGCTCCTGTTGTTTCCTTTCCCGAAAACCATTTTCCTGGTATTCTGTCACCTCCCATTAACCCTCCACAACGAAGAATAACGAGCTGTTGCTTTATTTTTTCAATCTGAGATTCACCTTTAACTATCGCTTCCGATGATCCCTCTTTGAAATCTGCTAATGTGGAAGTATCAACTGAAGTATTAGTATTTGGGTAAAAAGAGGTTGAGCTGATGAATATGACATGTTTCACTGAGCTTTTTTCCAATCGGTATTTGAGGTATTTGATCTGCTCCTCGTAAAAATGTGGCGGGTTCTTTTTTCTGCCTGGAGGAATATTGATGATGATTAGTTCAGAGGCAAAAAGTTGATTGAAATTTTCACCTTCAGGCATAGGATCAAGCTTAAAGAGGACGGGGTTAATACCAGATTTCTTTAAGACTTCTAGCTTATTTTGGCTAGTAGTACTGCCAAGTACTTTATGTCCATTGGCAATCAGGTGCTCTGCCAACGGCAGGCCTAACCAACCACAACCTATTACACTGATTTGCATTAATGAGCTGCTGCTAATACCGATGACGCTATCTGATTATAAAATTCTTCGTAAACTGGTAATATTTTCACAATATCGAACTCTTTTGCCCTTTCTAGAGCATTTTTCTTAAAGGTCTCGAGATGCTCTTCACTGAGAATATGGAGTGCATTTTTTGTCATTTCTTCGATGTCTCCAATTTTGGAGGTAAAACCAGTGACGCCATCAATATTCAATTCTGGAATACCACCAGCATTAGATGATATAACCGGCACTTCGCAAGCCATAGCTTCAAGCGCAGCGAGACCAAAACTTTCTTTCTCGGATGGCATCAGGAATAAGTCCGCTACAGAAAGCACTTCCTCTACTGCTTCGAGTTTTCCCAAAAACCTTACTTCTTCGTAAATACCAAGCTCACGGCAAAGACCTTCTATGTGACCTCTTTCTGGGCCATCTCCTACAAGAAGTAATCTAGCAGGTATAACATCTGAAATCTTTTTAAAGATTTTAACCACATCATCTACTCTCTTCACTTTTCTAAAGTTAGAGGTGTGTACAATAAGCTTTTCCCCATTCGGGCAAATGGCTAATTTGAAATGGTCTTTGCGCTGTCTTTTGAATTTCTCAAGATCTATGAAGTTTGGTATCACCTTGATCTCACGAGTGATATTGAAATGCTTATAAGTGTCTTTTTTAAGGTCTTCTGAAACAGATGTAACTCCATCGGAAAGGTTGATGCTATAAGTTACAACGGGTTCATAAGAGGGATCTTTACCAACCAAAGTGATGTCTGTACCATGTAGGGTGGTGACAATAGGGATTTCAATACCCTCAGATTTCAAAATCTGTTTAGCCAAAACGGCTGCAGATGCATGTGGAATGGCATAATGTACATGAAGTAAGTCGAGCTTTTCATTTTTAGCTACATCTACCATTTTACTGGCAAGTGCTAATTCATAAGGAGGATATTTGAAAAGAGGGTATGAGCGAATGTTAACTTCATGATAAAATAGGTTTTCATTGAAGAAGTCCAGTCGGGTTGGTTGTGAGTAAGTGATGAAGTGAACCTCATGGCCTTTCTTTGCCAAACCCTTACCTAATTCTGTTGCTACTACACCACTACCACCAAAAGTGGGGTAGCAAACTATGCCTATTTTCATTGATTCTTTTTAGCGCTTGCAGTTTAAACTCGCAAAGTTGTACTATGGTTCCAAGATCGATTGATAGACGATGTCTTGAATGCGTGTTCTAACATTTTCCTCAATCAATTTAAAGTTGTCACTATCTGGATATGTGCGGTTACAAAGGAATACAAATACCAATTCTTCAGAGGGATCGGCCCAAATAGCAGCACCAGTGAAACCGGTATGGCCAAAAGTGGAAGCTGAGGCGAATTTACTAGTTGGTCCTTCATCTGTACCAGTAATTGGTTTATCCCAGCCAAGACCTCTACGGTTTTCCATACTTTGTGGAGTGGTAAAAATGGGTAACGTCCATGCATTGAAATACTGCTTGCCAGCATATTGGCCCATCTGCATATTCATTTGTAGAAGTGTGGCCAAATCGTTGGCATTACTGAAAAGCCCTGCATGTCCTGCAACCCCTCCCATAAGCGTTGCATTTTGGTCATGCACATCGCCACAAACAATTGTATTTCGGAAATAGGCATCTACTTCTGTTGGAGCAACATTACTGAAATAGCCTTTTTCTCGTGGAAGATACATAGTGTGGCTCATACCCAGCGGTTGGTAAAACTCTCGATTCAAATAGGCTTCTACTGGTTCTTGAATAATGTGCTCGACAAGTCGAAAAATGAGTGTATAACCAATATCTGAATACAGGTAGTCGTAAGTTTTTTTCTTCTTTGGAAGTTCTCGGAGGTCGGAATCTACTGTCCATTGCCAAATTGAATCAGCAAGAGAGACGGGCAGATTATATTCCTGAATGCGATAATTATGACTCGGACCAGGTGCATCAGAAAAGTAGTCTGTGTTCAGTTGGCCTTTGTCTACCGTTTTTTCCCAGAA
>CAYGKL010000065.1:8840-19205 GCA_964350505.1 uncultured Roseivirgaceae bacterium
ATCTTGCCTTTTCTGGCAATAAGTAATTGAGCCCCTGGAGTTGCTTTTTGCTGAATAGCTTCATTAATGATAATGTCAATTTTTTTCAGGGAGTCTAAACTCATTCCAGCATCTATAGGCATGGCATAGTTCAACCTGCCAGTAGTTAATGTTTCTATGCCCATGCCAGCTTTGAAGTTTTCACCGGCTGTAATTGGGAGTTTACCTTCCGCTTTAAGTGCTCCAAAAATGATTTGGGGTGTTATTTTCTGAGTGAGTTCATTGTCTTCATAAGTACAGATAATATTTTTCAGCCCTTGCATGTATTGCAATGAGTAGGCATTGCCCATCACTACCACAATAACTTTGGTTTTTTGTTGAAGCTCCTTAATCCAGGCTACTTGCTCACTATTTACTCCATGCTGGTTTTTGGGTGAATTGGTAATGCCTTGAATGGCAACAACTACCTCATCGAACTGAGCTGCAGAGTCTAAACTTGCTGAATTGAATGAATCGAATTCCAAGTGATTAAACCTTGCATACTTACTGAGCATGCTTTGAAACACTTTCGAGTTTCCTCCACCTAAGCTGATTGAAGCAAAAGTTTTGTCTGCTAAACTAATGGTAGGAATGAGTAAATCACTGTTATCAACCACCGTTATGGCTTTTTGATAAAGAATGTTGTTCAAGTATTCCGCATAATCATTATTAATGCGTTTGTTGAGATTGGCCGTTTCAATTGGCTCATTATGGTTTAGCCCTGACCAATACTTGGCCTTCAATATTTTCATTACTTTTTCATCAAGCACTTCCTGAGTAAGAGTACCTCGCTTCAAGGCCTTTTGGATTTGCTTCATGGCCTTAGTTACATCTAAAGGGAAGAGAATAACATCGTTCCCCGCTTGCAGGGCTTTAACATCGGCTTCTCCTGCTTCATAATATTTTGCTACACCTTGCATGTTCATGGCATCTGTAAAGGCTAAGCCTTCAAAACCCATTTCATCTTTAAGCAAGTCAGTTACCACATTTTTTGAGAGCGTAGTCGGCATATTTTTAGCGCTATCGAAGGCTGGAATTTGTAAGTGAGCCACCATTACACTCATGAGACTATCCTTCATTAATTGTCTGAATGGATAGAGTTCTGTTTCAGTCATTCGCGCAATAGAATGATTGATCACTGGCAAGTCATAGT
Organism: uncultured Roseivirgaceae bacterium; assembly: GCA_964350505.1. Taxonomy (GTDB): domain Bacteria; phylum Bacteroidota; class Bacteroidia; order Cytophagales; family Cyclobacteriaceae; genus Roseivirga. Next base: position 10,012 of record CAYGKL010000065.1, read on the forward strand.
GCGAATCAACTCCGGTATCTCCATGCCCAGGAAAGTGCTTGGCATTGGCCATAATACCGTGGTCTTGCATGCCTTTCATGTAAGCAGAACCTCTGAGGGCAACTTCTTCTTTATCTTCTCCGAATGATCTGTAGCCAATTACTGGGTTATTCTGATTCACATTTACATCAACCACTGGTGCAAAGTTGATGTGCATATTCAGTTGATGGAATTGGTTGGCAACTTCCTTACCCATTTCATATATCCACTTTCTATCCTGAATTGCACCCAGTGTCATTTGTTTAGGGAAGTCATAAACACTGTCTAAACGCATGCCTACACCCCATTCCGCATCCATTGCAATTGAAAGTGGTACTTTAGAGAGTGCTTGGTATTCATTATTGAGTTTTGCTTGTCGGTAAGGACCACCCTGAAAGAAGATGAGTCCGCCAATATTGTATTCCTGAATCAGCGACTTAATTTCATCTACATGCTTTTGGTCACGGTTGGAATAAGCAGCTACCATAAAAAGTTGACCTAAGCGCTGCTCTGATGTAAGGGCATTGAATACGCTGTCTGCCCATGCCTTTTGAGCCACCGTATCAATCTTATGGTAGAATTTCTGAGCAGAAACTGAACCGATGGATAGGCAAACAAAGGTAAATATCAGGGTAACTTTTTTGAACATCAGGGCGTTAGGCTTTTAGTAAGAGCAAATAAACTATATTTTTACGTATTAACAGAACGCTAAGAGAGGAGCATTGATATAATGAAGTTGCCCGGACTAATAAAAAAGCCTAATTATCAGAGATATCATCTCGAACCGAGATACTATGATCCTGTGAAGGAAGACATCGAAAACCGTACTTCTCGCATCAAAGCAGAAATGGGTTTGTCCGATGGTGAAGATGTAGATCCAGGCTATAGGTCTCAAATCGCTGGATCATTTCGTAAGAATATGAAACACGCCACTGGTAGTGGAGTAGATCAAACCATTATGCTTCGCTTATTGATCATGGTAATCTTGGTGGGCATGATTGGTGGGTTTCTGTATGTTGGAAAGGAAATATTTTATCTGGTCTTGCTAATCATTCCATTCTATATTTGGAAGCGTTTCAAGAGATGACGCCCAAGTTAGATGTCAGACATAATCAAATTACTTCCTGATAATATTGCTAATCAGATTGCTGCTGGTGAAGTAGTTCAACGGCCAGCTTCTGTGGTGAAAGAGCTGTTAGAAAACTCCATCGATGCTCAGGCAACTGATATTAAACTCATTATAAAAGAATCAGGAAAGTCTCTTATTCAAGTAGTCGATAATGGTTTGGGCATGTCTCATATAGACGCCCGAATGAGCTTTGAACGTCACGCTACCTCCAAAATAAGAACAGCAGAAGACTTGTATGCCATCAGAACCATGGGTTTTCGTGGAGAAGCGATGGCCTCCATTGCTGCAGTTGCTCAGGTAGAGATGAAATCTAAGAGAGAGGGAGATGAACTTGGCGTGCTTATTCAAATTGAGGCTTCAGAGTTTAAAAAGCAAGAACCAATTGCCACCCCCGTGGGTACATCCACATGTGTAAAAAACCTGTTCTTCAATGTGCCAGCCAGAAGGAATTTCCTCAAATCTAATGCGGTAGAAATGCGACATATTGTTGATGAATTTCAGCGAGTGGCATTGGCTAATCCACAGGTAGGTATGTCTCTTTATCAAAGCGATTTGGAGATGTACAAACTGCCAGGAGGAAAGTTGAGTAAACGAGTAGTTGGTCTTTTCGGAAAAAAATATCAGGACCAGATGGCTGCTTGCGAAGAAGAAACTGACCTATTAAAAGTTTATGGTTATGTGGGAAAGCCTGAGTTTTCTAAAAAGACTCGTGGTGAGCAATTCTTCTTCGTGAATGATCGATTCATAAAGAGTAATTACCTCAACCATGCGGTAATGACAGCTTTTGAGAGCCTTTTACCAGATGGTAGTTTTCCGTTCTACACCCTGTTCATAGAAATTGACCCAAAGCACATAGATATTAACGTTCACCCTACAAAAACCGAAATAAAATTCGATGATGAAAGAACGGTTTATGCCATTGTGAGGGCTGCAGTAAGGCAAGCTTTGGGTACTCATAATATCGCTCCGGCAATCGACTTCAATCAGGATGTCAATTTTGCCAGTTTCAGGTCTGAGGTTAGACCAGCCGAGAGAGTGACTGGTTCAGATAGAGATTATTCTCAGTTTAGAACCTTCGAGAAAAAACAGAATACCAGCCATTGGGAAAAGCTATATGAAGGCTTGAAAACTGAAATCTCTCAGGAGGAGGTGGCCAATCGGCAAATGGATATTCACCCAGAAACCCAAAGCACAATAACACTCGGCAGTGCGGCTAATTCTGAAATGGGAAGAGCTAGAGATCTTAAACCAGACAAATCTTACTTTCAGATTCACAAGAAATTTATTGCTACTCATGTGAAGTCTGGTTTAATGCTTATCGCCCAGCAACCAGCTCATGAACGCATTTTATACGAGAAATTTTTAGATCAAATTTCCAGAAGGAGTGGAGCCTCACAACAAGCACTATTTCCACAAAGTTTGAAACTTAATGCGGCTGACTTTAGTCTCATTCATGATATTCAGGAGGAACTCAATGCCATTGGCTTTGAATTTTCTGACTTTGGCAATAATTCCATTGTGATCAATGGAGTGCCAGCCGACTTGAAATCTGTGAATGAAAAAACTTTGTTTGAAGGCTTTATTGAACAGTTTAAACTTAATCAGTCTGAATTGAGTATATCAAATGATGAGAATATTGCTCGTGCCATAGCCAAGCGCTCTTCACTAAAAACGGGATCGACCTTAAGTGGTGAAGAAATGAGTTCCTTGATTGACCAACTCTTTGCTTGTAAGAGCCCTAATTATTCTCCGGAAGGCAGAAAGACTACCTTCATTCTGGAACTAGAAAAAATAGACCAGTTTTTTAATTAGAATTTATGTTTGGAAGACTAACTCCCCTGGTAAAGAACCTTTTGATCATCAATATTGGTATCGCTCTGATCCAAGGGTTTATGAAATTGGACTTGGGGCAATACTTTGGTTTGTACTACATTTCTGCACCTGAGTTTAAGCCATATCAGTTTATTACCTATATGTTTTTGCATAGCACACGCAGTATTATGCACATTTTCGGGAATATGTTCGCCCTATTTATTTTTGGGCCTCTTTTGGAGCAGTTTCTTGGGCCTAAAAAGTTTCTGATACTTTACATGGTTACGGGCATAGGAGCCGGACTTTTCTACACCGGAGTTAATTATCTTGAGGTAAGTTCTGTTCAAAGAGATGTTAATGCCTATGTTGCCAACCCTAACCCTGATGCTTTTAACAGGCTTTTGATTGAACATGGTACTAATCTGAATCCTCAGATTTATGAATTCGTAGATCAATATTCCAGAAATGAGGATTCAGAGAGTTTAAAGAGCCAATCAGTTACCTTAGCGCGTCAGTTGTATAACTTGTATGGTCAATACAATATGGTAGGAGCTTCCGGAGCCATCTTTGGAGTGTTGGCAGCTTTCGCTTTGTTCTTTCCAAATACCGAACTTTTCTTGCTCTTTATTCCTTTTCCCATCAAGGCTAAATATTTAGTAACGGTTTACATCTTATATGAACTGTTTTCCGAATTGAAACAAGCACCAGGAGATAATGTGGCGCATTTGGCTCATATTGGAGGCGCATTGATCGCCTTCTTTTTAGTTAGGTATTGGAAAAAGGAGAGAAGAGATTTCTATTAGCATGAATAGTATTCTAGAGGATTTTAAGTTAGCATTTAAGACTGGTAATATATTAAACCAGATCATCATCATCAACGTGGTGGTGTTTCTGGTGTTTGGTGTTTTTGGGGTCTTCTTCACTCTTGCGGGCGAAGGTTCAACGTGGGCTGCAATCAGTAGCTATTTAATGTTACCAGCCGACATGGGAAAACTACTTACTCGGCCTTGGACAATCATTACCTATTTCTTCTTTCATCAGGGCTTCTTCCATATTTTATGGAACATGCTCTATATGTATTGGTTTGGCAGAATCATTTCTGAATACCTTGGACAGAATAAACTTTTGGGCCTGTATATATGGGGAGGAATTGGTGGAGGATTATTATACCTCTTAGCCTATAATTTCATTCCATACTTTGAAGGTGCAGTGGCCAGTTCAGTACTTCTTGGGGCTTCAGGCGGGGTGGTGGCCATTGTTGTTGGCGCGGCAACTTTTCAGCCGAATTTCGCCATCAACTTGATTTTGATTGGACCTGTCAAGCTCAAATATATTGCTGCATTTACTGTTTTCTTATCCTTTCTTCAATCGACAGGGAATAACGCTGGTGGGGAGATCGCTCACTTAGGAGGTGCTTTAGTTGGTTATTTGAGCATTACTCAACTTCATAAAGGTAGAGACTGGAGTAAACCGGTAGTAAGCTTCATCATTTGGGTGAAAAGCTTTTTCAAACCTCAGCCAAAAATTAAAGTGAGTTATAGAAATACTGCTAAGTCAACTTCAAAACAAACCTCATCGAAAACCAAAAGCAGAAGTACTTCAAAAGCGAGTACGCCTCAGGAAGAGATTGACGCGATTTTGGATAAAATCTCTGAAAAGGGCTACGATGCCCTGAGTAAAGAAGAGAAGCAGAAGCTCTTTAATGCCAGCAAAGATTGACCCCTCCGGTCTTCGACCACCTCCCCTAGTTTAGGGGAGGACTAAGCCTGATTTTTCACGATACTAATTTCAGATACGCTAATCTGTAGGCTTAAATATTATGCTCGATAAATCCGCCTCTTTCGCAAGGAGGGGTTAGCTCTTATTCGCCAATTGCCCACAAGCAGCATCGATATCTTTACCTCGGCTTCTGCGCACATTCACGATGATCCCTTTCTCTTCGAGAATACGTCTATACATGTCTAAGCTGGCAGGATCTGCTTGTTGGAATTCTCCATCATCGATTGGGTTGTATTCAATGATATTCACCTTGGAGGCTACTTTTCCGCAATACTTAGCCAAAGCACGGGCATGCTTTTCATCATCATTGATGTTTTTCCAAACCACATACTCAAAAGTCACCTTTCGTCCGGTTTTTCGATGCCAATATTGAAGTGATTCCGCAAGTTCGGCCAGATTACTTTTCTCATTGATGGGCATCATTTTACTTCTGCTCTCATCGATTGCTGAGTGTAAAGAAACCGCCAGATTGAACTTTACTTCATCATCTGCCAATTGCTTGATCATCTTTGGAATACCAACTGTGGAAAGCGTAATCCTCTTGGGAGACATGCCTAAACCATCTGGAGAAGTGATCTTTTCAATGGATTCCAATACGTTTTTGTAGTTGAGTAGGGGTTCGCCCATACCCATGTAAACGATGTTGGTCAAAGGTCTTTCAAAGTACAACTCCCCTTCATCTTTAATAGCGACTACCTGATCGTAGATTTCATCTGCATTGAGGTTTCTCATGCGTTTTAGGCGGGCAGTAGCACAAAAGTTACAGTCTAAGCTACAACCTACTTGTGAAGAGATACAAGCTGTAATGCGAGTTTCAGTAGGGATAAGTACAGATTCCACGATCATACCATCATGCAACTTCACAGCGTTTTTAATCGTGCCATCAGAACTGCGCTGCATCTCATCCACTTTGATGTGGTTGATGGCAAAGTGTTCCTTCATCAACTCCCGTGTCTGAAGAGAAATATTAGTCATTTGGTCGAAATCCTTGGCCGATTTCTTCCAAAGCCATTCATATACTTGTTTGGCTCGAAATGGCTTGTCACCAATGGAAATAAAGAAGTCCTGAATTTCTTCTAGGCTTAATTTTCTAATGTCTTTCTTCTTCACTTCTAATGCGTCCATGCTGCAAAGGTAGTATTCTAGTTTTGAATCTTTGAGAGGAAGTTCTTAGGGATATTGCAGACTTTTCCTTCTGCATAGCTAAACATGGCAATTCCTGTTTTGGCCCTGGCGATTTCTTTTCCCTGACAGCTCAAGTAATAGAGCACTTCAAAACTCTTTTTGCTGATATCAGCAATTGCAATCTGAACAAGTATTTCATCGCCATGAAAGGCCTCACCCCTGTAAGTAATAGCTACATCGGCCTGAATGGTGCCTACTCCTTCAATACTCAATTCATCTTTGTAGCCTAAAGCATTAAAAAAGCGATAGCGGGCTTCATGCATTAAGCTCAGTACACTATCGTTCCCTAGATGTCCACCATAATTGATGTCTGAGATTCTTATTTTCATGGAGGTTTCGAAAATGAAGCTATCAGGAAGGTCTAATTTGATTCTTGCCATATCGTATTTTGATCGTAAATCTAGACAAAATGACTGTAAATGGACTTTTTGAGACATTAATTCGGTCATAATTTCCGATTTACCCCATTGGATTATCTTTTGTTACTGAGGGATTGTGACAATGATTTACCTAGAGGAGAAAAGATAAAGTAATGGATTTTAAGAATTATACAATCAAATCGCAGGAAGCTATTCAGAAGGCAGCGGAGATTGCAACGAGCAATCAACAGCAGGCTATTGAGCCGGGCCATCTGATGAAGGCGATCCTTTTGACAGATGAAAATGTGATTTCATTTCTGTTGAAGAAATTGGGAGTGAGCAGGACACAGCTAGATACAAAGCTGGATGAAATAGTAAACGGTTACCCGAAAGTAAGTGGCCAACAACCATATTTATCTAACGATGCACATTCGGCATTAACCAAATCTACAGACTACCTCAAAGAGTTCAACGATGAGTTTGTAGCCATTGAACATATGGTTTTGGGCTTACTCAAGGGCAAAGAGAAAGTTGGAGCTTTGCTTAAGGAATTGGGTTTTGCAGAAAAAGGACTTGTTACTGCCATTAAGGAATTGCGCGGAGGAAGTAAGGTAACCGATCAAAATGCCGAAGCTAAATATCAGTCGCTTAACCGTTACTCCAAAAACTTGAATGAGCTGGCAAAATCAGGTAAGATCGATCCAGTGATTGGTAGAGATGAAGAGATTCGTAGGGTACTTCAAATTCTTTCAAGAAGAACTAAAAACAACCCGATGCTCATTGGTGAGCCGGGAGTTGGTAAGACGGCCATTGTGGAAGGAATGGCTCAACGAATTGTAGATGGAGACGTTCCCGAAAACCTTAAATCGAAGACACTAATTTCCCTAGATATGGGGCTTTTGGTGGCAGGCGCTAAGTACAAAGGGGAGTTCGAAGAAAGGCTGAAAGCTGTCATCAAAGAAGTGCAAGATTCAGATGGAGAGATCGTCCTCTTTATCGATGAAATTCACACACTGATAGGCGCTGGAGGTGGTGAAGGAGCCATGGATGCTGCCAACTTATTGAAGCCAGCTTTGGCTCGCGGTGAACTGCATGCCATCGGTGCTACCACGCTTAAAGAGTATCAGAAACATATTGAAAAAGACAAAGCCTTAGAACGAAGGTTCCAGACGGTTACTGTCGATGAGCCTAATCAGGAAGATGCTATTTCCATCCTTCGAGGGATCAAAGAGAAATATGAAGTCCACCACGGGGTGCGCATTAAAGATGATGCTGTAATAGCAGCTGTTGAACTTTCTAGCCGATATATTTCAGACCGCTTTTTACCAGACAAAGCCATTGATTTAATGGACGAGGCCGCTGCTAAACTCCGCATTGAGATGGATTCACTTCCTCAAGAGTTGGACGAAATGAATCGCAAGATCATGCAACTGGAAATTGAGCGTGAGGCCATTCGTAGGGAGAAGAACAAGGATAAAGAGTCTGTCCTTTCCATAGAAATTGCGGATATCTCTGAGAAAAGAGATGGCTTGAAGGCGAAGTGGGAGAATGAGAAAGAAGTAATCGTTGGTATTCGTACAGAGAAGGAAAACATAGATCGCTTCAAGTCAGAAGCTGAAAAAGCAGAGCGTGAAGGCGACTTCGGTAGAGTGGCTGAAATCCGATACGGCAAAATCACGGAATCAGAAAGTAAGCTGGAGGCATTGAAACTCAAGATGAAGGAAATGCAAGGCGAAGAAACCTTGCTAAAAGAGGAAGTTGATGCTGAAGACATTGCTGAGGTTGTCGCTAAGTGGACAGGGATTCCGCTTTCTAAAATGCTTCAGTCCGATCGTGAAAAGCTACTTCATTTGGAAGAAGAGCTAGGCAAACGTGTTGCAGGCCAAAGCGAGGCCATTGCTGCCTTATCCGATGCAGTGCGTAGAAGCAGAGCAGGCTTGCAAGATCCTAAACGCCCAATAGGTTCATTCATCTTCCTTGGTACAACAGGGGTAGGTAAAACTGAGTTGGCGAAAGCGTTGGCCGAGTATCTCTTCAATGATGAGAACAATATGGTTCGGATTGATATGTCGGAATATCAGGAACGCCATGCGGTGTCTCGCCTTATTGGTGCGCCTCCTGGCTATGTGGGTTACGATGAAGGTGGCCAGTTGACAGAAGCGGTTCGTAGAAAACCTTACTCTGTGATTTTACTCGATGAAATCGAAAAGGCCCATCCAGATGCGTTCAATATCTTGCTGCAAGTATTAGATGAAGGGCGATTAACAGACAATAAAGGTAGGGTGGCGAATTTCAAAAATACCATCATCATCATGACTACTAATATTGGCTCTACGTTGATCCAAGAAAATTTTGAGAAGATCAATGAAGACAATGTGTTGGAGTTGGTGGAAGAGACCAAGCTGCAAGTATTCGACATGTTGAAGAAATCGGTGAGGCCAGAGTTTCTGAACAGGATTGATGAGACCATCATGTTTATGCCGCTTAACAGAGAAAACATCCGTCAGATTGTGAGGATTCAGTTTGGACTGATTCAAAAGCAATTGAAAGAAAGTGGCGTTGAAATTGAAGCGACTGATGAAGTATTAGACTACTTAGGAGAGCTTGGTTGGGACCCTCAATTTGGAGCTAGACCATTGAAAAGAGTGATCCAACGCAGAGTCCTAAACGAACTCAGTAAGCAAATCTTGGCAGATAAAATCACCAAAGATTCAGTGGTAAGCATAGAGCTCGGCCCTGATAAGGAGATAGAGTTTGTAAATATTGAAAAGGTAGAGGAGCTATAACCTCCCTAGCGGCTCCTTGAAAATAGTAAGGGAATTAAATTAGAGTCGTCCGACCACTTTGAGTGGTCTGACGACTTGTTATCGAAAGGGCTCTTCGGAGTCTTTTTTTATTTCATGCGGAGAATA
>CAYGKL010000066.1:0-19155 GCA_964350505.1 uncultured Roseivirgaceae bacterium
CTGCTGTTGCAGTGTGATTAGTTGAGATACCAGGAGTGTAAGTGAACGTTCCGTTGCCGTTATCCACTATTGAACCAGAATTAGGTTGACCTACAAAGTCAATCTTCAATTCTTCACCATAAGGGTCTGAATCGTTACCTAATAAATCTGCCACAGTGAAGGTAATTGGTGTACAATTATCTAAAACAAATGCATCATTTTCTGCTATGATTGGAAGTACATCTAGTACTTCTACATTAACTGTTTCTTGAGTAATCTGACCATTGTTGTCTGTCACTGTGATGGTCACCGCATTGGCTCCAACATTGGTACAATCAAAGCTTAGCTTACTAGCAGATTCCGAAGAAATACCACAAGCATCTGAACTGCCCAATAGAATATCTGAAAGTACAATACTTCCAAAGCCATTCTGATTGAGTTGAACAGTTGCGCCTTGAGTAGAAATTACTGGTGCCTCAACATCAGTTACCGTTACATTGAATGTTCCGGTTGTAACATTATTGTTAGCATCGGTTGCTGTCGCTGTTACTAAAGTAGTACCTACTGAGAACAAGGTTCCCTCAGCAATTGTAAACGTGATTATTGGTGTTCCTGAAGCATCTGTTGCTGAAGCTCCAAAGCTTCCAATCGTTGCGCCACAAACATTCGAATCTGTATTTACATTGATGTCTCCTACTGTTAATACAGGATCAATCGAGTCAACAATATTCACCATTCTTGTTGCTATAGTCACATTACCACTTGCATCGGTTGATGTATAAGTTACTGCATAACTTCCTGGTGTATTTACATCTACATTACTCGTTGTCGCTAAAGTTGCTGAACAGTTATCAGTAGTTGTTGCTCCTGCGTCTGTATAAGATGTATAAGCCTCATGAGTTACCGTTGCGTTTCCATTGATAGTAATAACCGGTACTTCAGTGTCATTCACTGTTACCGTGAATGTTTTGGTTGAGGTTCCTACTGGATTGGTAGCTGTAGCTGTTATCGTTGTTGTGCCAATTCCAAAGAGACTTCCTGGCTGAACATTATAAGTAATTGATGAAGCCGGAATAGCTGTAGTCTCTGTTGCAGCAAAATCCACAACTGCTCCACAAACTCCAGCATCATTACTTACTGTAATATTAGCTGGTATTGTAATGTCTGGTGCAAGGCCTGTTACCTCCACATTAAATGAGGCTGAAGCTTCATTGCCTGATCCGTCAGTAGCAGCGTAAGTCACAACCGTTGTTCCGATTGGGAAAGTAGCTCCATCTGCTAATCCTGCAGTCAATGCTGTAGTCACTGAACAATTGTCAGTTCCAACAGGTGCTGTGTAATTCACCACTGCGCCAGCTGGGCTAGTGGCATTTATAGTAATGTTTGCTGGGGCAGCAATCTGTGGGGCAATGTTATCCTTAACAATAACAAATGCTTGACCAGAAGATGTGTTTCCCGCAGCGTCAGTGGCAGTCAATTGAACTGGCACACCATCTGCAACAGCATCCATTCTAACCATGAAACCACCATCATCAGTTGAGTTATTATCATTACCTATCGCAAATACTATCTCGTTAGCGCCTTCTTGAAGCAAATCCAATATCGATTGAGATGTTACCTGATCGAACATCATTCCTCCTTGATAGCCATTTTGAACACCATTATCATCGATAAAGACATCATGATAAACTGTATTACTGAAGTTTTTGGTATCAAAATCTCCTTCATAACCAATTGACACACCATTGATGAAAATCTCCATCACATTATCTACTCTTGCTCTAAGTCTAAGTGATTGTGGTCTACCGGTCAATTGGAAGTTATTTCTAAAGAACTTCATATTACCGAATGATCTAATCGCCTGAGCTCCAGGTATAGCAGGCTTAAAGAAGTTGGCCTGACCATAAGGATCATCCACAGTAGCACCTAAAGTGTAGGTATTTACAGCAGGAAGCTGATTTAATACTGTATTATATGGTTTTGGCGTATTGATTACGCTTGTTGACTGAGACCATGTATTGTCTGAAACAATAGTTGCCTCATTTCTAGCACCTAAGTCAGAACAGTCAAATGAGTTCTGATCTATACTCAAAGTGAAAGTACCTGAGTTGTCAGAGGTTCCATTATCAATGTCTTGTGGGGTGATTGTAGCATTACCATTGGCATCCAAAGACACAGTGATGTCTTTTACAACCGCAATTGGATCAGTTGTATCTTCAACTGTAACCAACATAGTGCATTCAGTTGAATTACCATAGGCATCAGTTGCAGTCCAAGTCACTTCAGTAGTTCCTATTGGATAAGTTCCAGAAGCATCTGTCGTTCCATTAAAATCATTAGTCAACGTAACGCCTGAACCAGTTGCTAGACTCATACTTCCACTTCCACCATTCACATTCGTTGCACTTAATGGCGGGCCAACAATGGTAAATACAATTTGACCGTCTGCTGCCCATCTATTGAAATCTGCGGCAGAAATCGTGTAATTTCTATTGATATTACCATCAGGAGAATTAATTCTCGCATCTATCACCACACCATCCTCATTTCTGAGATCTACATATTCACTTGATGTATTATTGATATCACCAGAAAGGATAATATTCAAAGTAGCATTATTGTTAACTGTTGGGAATGGACCTGTGAAGACATAGTCAACAGAGGTTGAGAATGCTGAAGGGCCTGATCCTGTAGAGTTATTATATGGTCGCAATGGCCATTCAATAGTGCCTGTATTTTGATTATACCCACATTCTTCACAATCTGGTGCAGGAATATTAACAAGTGCGCCAGCAGGTGATCCTAATTCTGCAACTATATCTTCTGGACAAGTCAAAGAAGGTGGCGTAGTGTCAGCTACTGTTACCGTTCTAGTTAACGTACTTTCATTACCACTAGCATCAGTTGCCGTATATGTAATGGTGTAAACTCCAGGGGTATTTACATCTACTGGATTATCAGTAGTTAAAGTTGCAAGGCAATTATCGGAGACAATTACACCTGCATCGGTGTAAGCATTGAAAGCTTCTTGAGCTACAGCGATTTCACCTGACAGGGTAATGACTGGAGGCTCGGTATCATTTAAGTCGAAAGTTATCGTGGCAGTAGCTGTAGCATCGATGTTACAATCGCCAGGCAAACCGCCATATTCAACTATATATCCTTGAATTTCATTTGAGTTAAGAGGGAAATCGTTCCATTCTCCCGTATTTCTAAAGTGAGCATAATCTTCACCTGCACCAAAATTATTAGGCTCATTCGCTTGCCAATTGGTATAAGCTCCATTTAATGCAGTTCTAGTTGATTGGTTATAGAAATAAGTTCCGGCCTCTGGACCAGTTACCCATCTCCATTCATTTTCAACGGCTTCATCTGTTGCCCCTATCCAAGCTTGATCATCAAGCTTTTCAAAAGCAAATTGATTCTCTGCTTGTGAAGTAATAGTTACTAGATAACCTTGTTGGCCATTGTAACTTCTAAGAGCAGCAGCATCTCTGGCATCTGTCCAAGAAATATTTGGGGCAGAAACAAACTCATAAAAGTGTCCATTCTCAGAGAAAACTACAGTTCCATCATCTCTTTTGACAAGGTACTCTGCTGTTGCTGTATGACTTGCTGATTGACCTGGCGTATAAGTCCATGTTCCATCATTATTATCTACAATTGACCCTGTACTTGGTTGCCCAACGAAATCAACGATTAGATTCTCATTGTAAGGATCATTGTCATTTCCAATAAGGTCGGCTACCGTGAAAGTGATCGGCTCACATGATGTCAATTCAATTGTATCATCCTGAGCATCTATCGGTAGCACGTCTAATACTGTAACAAGTGCGGTTTCTGAGCCTTCGTTACCTAGATTATCAGTAACAGTCAAGGTAACTTCAATACCTCCGCCAGCTCTTGTAACATTAGGTGTTTCGTTCGTCCAATTCGCACCGTTGAGGCTTCCATCGTTGTTGCCTGCCAAATCTTCTAAAGTAGTTCCGTTGCCTGTATCGAACCTATAATATGCCACAAGACCGTTTTCTGTTCCTTCAAGAGGTCGGTCGAAATTGGCCTGTATCTCATTAGCAGAACGAGCTACATTCCAAACTCTTACTTCATCCATTTGACCATCTAACGTAGAATGCACATCCGCAGCACCGCCAATTCTTAATGGACTATTATCCGTTGAAGGAGTAAAGGTTGTCGAACCTGATGCAACAAGATTTCCATCTAAGTAAAGCTCAACATTATTCCCTCTTCTTAATCCTGCTAAATGATACCACTGACTATTATTCAAGGTAACTAAGCTAACTATTTCACCTGCTGCTACCACATTACCGAATGCATCTCTTCCGAATTGCTGAAAAAGAATAGTACCATTTGTATTATACCAAAGACCGTAATTTCTTGTGGTTGAAGATCCTTTACCTACTAGGCGTACCCAGTCATTGGTTGGTTTATTATCAATTCTAAACCAAGTTTCAATCGTAAGATCCCCTGTAATATTTAATTCTTGAGAGCTAGCTACTGTTGCAACAGATGCTGACGAACCATTGATGTCTATTGCAGAGACATTTTCATATGGATCAGCACTTATATCATTACAATCGAAGGTAGTTTGGCTTAATGAGAATTCGCTGATACCTGAAGGATCTGAAGAACCATTGTCAATTTGATCTGGAGTAATTGTTGCTGTACCATCGGCTCCTAGTTGAACCGTAATATCTTGAGTAATCACAGTTGGAGGAGTAGCATCGGTAATTGTAACCGTTCTTGTTACTGTGGCTGACTCATTACCATTAGCATCTACTGCTCTGTAAGAGAGGGTATAGCTGCCTACTGTATTGATATCTACCGTTCCAGATACCTGAACAGTTGCTGAACAATTATCTCCAGGAGTTGCGCCCGGATCGTTAAACGGCTGAAACTGACCTTGACTAATATCTCCACCATTTAAAGTAATTGTTGGAGCTGTAGTGTCTATTCCTAAATCACAAACGCAGGTTACAGAAGCATTAGCACTTGTACCTACACCCTGTCCGCCATTAGCAACATTTGGGACTCCATTTGCATCTACTCCACCAGCAAGAGAACCATCGTTATTCAGCGCAGCTGGTTGTAAGCCCAAGCTTCCTTCAACAGCATCAGAACAACCATCTCCGTCTGAATCCAAATCAAGACTATTGATGATTCCGTCATTATCATCGTCTTGTGTGCATGGCTGAGCGAAATCAGCACCAAAGGCAAAGTTTACATAGAACTCATCATCTAAATAGTCGAACGATAATTCAGAAAAAGTACCGTTAAATCTCACGACTACATAAGCTTCCTTACCTGTGATTTTATTATTGGCTTCATCTACAGTTACATATGAAATTGCTCCGTCAAAAGTTCTAGCATAAATCACATCTATATTTTGATCAAATTCAATGGTGACAGCATTAGCCCCACCTACTGAAGAGAACACCAAAATCGGATTTGTCATTGGCTGATCAAACCTGATTGTATTCTCTGAAGCCCTGGTATTTCTTACAGAAGCCTGATTTGGAATGTCATAGCCGCCAGGCTGATTGATTCTTGATTCTAACGAAAACACGTCTCCTGTTAAATCAAAGGCAACATTTGATTCATAGGTATAACCAATTCCATTAATTGTCCCAGTTGCTGACGTACTTGAAGGGCTATTTAGAGTCCAAGGATCAACACTTGGCGAAGGGTTTACTAGTGTAGGTGCATCTGACCAGAAGAAAACCGAATTATCTCCACATTCTGACACATCTAAAATACCATCATTATCATCGTCCAGATCACATGCGTTTGGAATACCATCTAAGTCTGTATCCAAACCGCCATTGACAGTAACATTGGCCGTAGCAGTAGATTGCTCTCCATTCGTATCAGTAGCTGTAAGTGTTACTTGAGTTGTTGTGCCATTATCTGCACATGAAAAAGTGTAGGCTTGATCTAATGAAAGAGTTACTGGACCTGCGAGAGTTGAAAAACTACCATTATCTACTTGAGAAGGATCTAAGGTAAATGAACCGTTATTTCCTAAAGCCACTGTAATGTCTTGTGCTAGTGCCACAGGCGGTGCTGTATTATCTACAGGAACTACTGTACCGTTCACATTAAGATTGGCTCCCACTAAGTTATTACCTGTTGGGCAGCTATCGAATTGAACAATAACCACTCTATTTCTTTCACCTGCAACAGCAAATCGACTATAGTCTCTGCTGACTGGCACACCATTGTTAATTGTTATTTCTCCATCAAAGGCTCCATTTGGATGCGCTGAATTGAAAATATATGCTCTGGCGCCATCATCTACCTGACCAAATGTTACAGTTAGTTCGTCAACAGTCGCATTCTCAGGAATGTCTATGTAAGTCTCGAAATAGGTAAAATCTAATTGCGCTCGACAATTAGAAAGAATGGAAGTTTCGACAAATCTAATATCCCCATTGGCATCTAATGGAGCAGCCTCCCAATTACCATCATTTGTTGAAGGAATTTGCATTTGTCCATAAGCAATTGGATTGCCTAAACTACCATTACCGATATTAAAGCTAATGGCACCACCACCTCTGTTCATTCGCCAAGCCGTTGTAGTGATAGAGTTAGCCCCTGCTGGTTCAGCAAATAGAGAATTTGCCTCGCTTACTAAGAAATTAGGAAGATCAGCTGCTGTAGGGTCATTGGCACTATTATTTACAGAATTCACAAAATCATAAGAACCGATTAAACCATAATCAGTGCCATAGCCTGTACTACCAACAAGCCCACCAGAACGAGGTGTCCAATCTATTCTTAAAGCTGGTTGAGAAAAACCACTTAGATTTACCTGAACAAATCCAACTGTCAGAATAATCGGTTCACCGGCTTCTGGTTGACCAATCACTTTTTGCATTTCTAAATTCAAACTCAGGCTCCCAAAAGTTTGCGCAGTGTAATTTCGTAGTCTACCTCCCGAAACTGCCGTTAGGCTACGTTGTATGCCATCAAAAGAAATCTCTTGACCATTTACTGTTAATGTTCTTATCAATGTCCCAGGTTCCACCTGATAGACAATTAAATCTTGACCTACCTGCAAGGCTACTTCCTCGATATAAGCATTAGCAGGGTCTTGAATAGGGTTCGTTCTATTTATCTGAATAACAAATTGATCATCTCCTGTCAATCCATTGTTGGCTAGCTCAAGAATACCCGGATCGGTATTGAAATAACCATTACCCGACAAGGGTATGATTTGGCTTGTTTGGGCCCTTGTACCAGTGATTCCGAAACTAAATGCCATTTGGACACTTTCAGTGGATTTAGTTCCTATGCCCTTAACTTGGGCAAAAGCACTAGAAGCGATAACACTGAAAATCAGTAAAAAAACAAAAGTTCGATTGAAAATTGATGAGAAGTGAGTCTTGAGTGAGAGAAGACTCTGCGCATTTCTTCCTTTTGGCAAAAAAGAGTTCATATACTACATGTTTTGGTTGTGGTAATCAATTCTAAGTATCCACGACTATTAAAGACATTGGAGAACTAGAAACTGTCTATTCAAAGACAATATGAAGTTAGATGAATTATTGTGTAGCCTATAAAATTTGTTGTGAGTTGCAGGGAATTGTATGTAGTTGACAATTTATACGTAAAAATACTTAGTGTAAGACTTCTAGTAATTTGGCTTTATTACCCCTGCTTAAAGGTATTTTTTCTGAGCCGATGACTACACAATCTGTCGATACTTTTTGAAGGTGTGCAAGATTCACTATATAGGATCTATGTACCCTAAAAAACTGTTGTTCAGGTAATTGTTCACTCATATCACTCAGGCTTATTCTATGAAGGTACCTTTTAGTAGAGGTAACTATCTCAGTATAAACATTATCTGCCTTTAGCCAAAGAATATCTACAAACTTTAGTTTCACGAATTCGTGCCCTTCTTTCAAGAGAATTGAGTTTTTATTTTTCTTCTCTTTGAGCTTGGACTTCACTACTTCTAAGGTTTTGAAGACCTCCTTTTCGGAGAAGGGCTTTAGCATGTAAGCCAGAGGTTCATACTTGAGAGCTTCATTAATGGTTTTGGAATCAGAATAGGAAGTTAGAAACAAAAAAGGAATCTGTCTTTCGTTACAAAAAGAAGCCAAATCCATGCCCGTTAGATTTCCATCTAGGTTGATGTCGAGAAAAACCATATCCACTTGATGGCTCTCTAAATACTTCTGACATTCATCAAATTTATCGAAGACTGCCGCAACCTTGTGATTAAGATTGCGAAGTATGACTTTTAAATATTCAGCTATGATTAGCTCATCTTCAAGAATAACTATTTCTAAGCTTTCTGACATGAAGTGTTTGGTTGAGGAAGTCTTAAATATAAATTCTTTTTTTACATTTCAGATTAGGAGTTTTTATACTGAAACATGATCAAATTGAAAAGAAATATAAGCACCTATTTAAACTTTAAAAAGTTCAATTTGAACTTAATGCTTGGGATTAAAATAATTTTCCTAATCACCTTATTATCAACGAACTCGCTGAGTCAGGAAAAACAAGAATCACTCAATGAAGAAATTTTTGTAAGTATATCTGAGGGTCAACAAACTTTAAAGAATCTTCAGAAAGCTATAGAACTCACCAATTATGGAGACTATGAGGAAGCTTCGAAATATTACAATGCCTTAGATACTTCACGACTCATTCGTTCTAATGATTCGCTAAGAATGATGATGCTCGAGTCTCGTTCTTTCATGAATAAAGTGCTGTATAAATTCAATAAGTCCTTAGAAGATTTGTTGGTAATGCTCCAGCACTTCACTGATCAAAACGATTTCAACAATATTGCCAAAACGGAATCACTTTTGGCAGAATTTTATAGATCAAGAGGTCTGAAAGAGATGACCTTTCGGCATCTCAAAACCGTAGAAGAAATCATTGCACGCGAGAATGTAGACTCTTGTAATATTGCTTATTGGTATAGTAGAAAAGCTGCCTCTGCATCTCAATTTGAATCAAATAAAATAGACACCGAAAAATTCATTGAACTAGCTTTAAATTTTTCAAATGAGTCTTGTCCTGGGTATACAAAAGCACTACTTCTGAATGAACTTGCTTATTTATATGGTGATACTCAGTTTGATAGTGAAAATAAAATTATCGCACTTTACAAAGAGTCTATAAGTATTTTAGAAAGCCTTGATCGCCAGAGAGACATTGCTTCAGTAGCATCAAACTTAGTCATCTATTATCTAAGAAGAGGTTATGAGCAAATTGCTTATGACGAACTTGTACCGGTCGTTGAATTAGCTAAAAAAAACAAATGGGATAGTATTCTCGAAAATCTCTTTGTAACCCAAATGACGGTTTTAGTTGCTCAAAACAGATTTCAAGAAGCCTATGAAGTTTCTAGAGAGGCATATTTATCTAAAGTTGCACTCATGGAAAATCAATATGCTATGGGTGTAGAAGAGTTACAGGCTATTTATGATCGACAATTAGCAGAAAAAGCTTTAGCAGAATCAGAATTAAGAGCAGAGTCTAACGAAAAAGCATTGACTTATACAATTATGGGTACCTCTCTTTTTGCCATTTCAACCCTAACAGCATTTTTGCTTTTTATAAGGGTTAGAAGAAAGAATCATCTGCTCAATGAGCAACAAAAAAGTATTGAATTAACTAATGAACAACTTTCAAATTCATTAGATGAAAAAGAATTGCTTTATAAGGAATTAAACCATAGAGTTAAAAACAACCTGATGGTTCTATCTGGATTGATTTACCTTCAGCAAGAAGCCAAAGGTGGAGAGGGCTTAGATAATGATCTGTATACTGCTTTGCGTAACCGCATTCAGACAATGGCAATTGTACACGAAAAACTTTACGCAATCAATAGCACCAATAACATTAACTTTCAAGAATATTTAGAGGAACTCATCCCACTTATCTATAATAGTTTTAAAAAGGGCGATATCATCATGCCATATACAATCAAGTGTATGACGTTGTTTTTGCCCATTAACAAAGCCATACCCCTTGCCCTCATTTTTAATGAGCTAATCACAAATTCTATAAAGCACTCTACCGAACAATCGCTGGCCTTGGGAGTAGTTATTAAAAGCGAAACAGACGAAGCTGGAACCTTTATTGAATTTAAAGATTTAGGATCTGAAATTTCTGAGGATATTAATTTTTCAAATACACATAGTATGGGAATGAAAATTGTAAACCTTATGACTCAACAACTAAAAGCTACCCTAGAGCACCAATCAACCCAAAGCGGTTTAATATTCACCCTTAAATTCAATTAGGCTTTAATAGGTTCTATCAAGCGAATTGGAAGGTAATCCCAGAATTCAAAATCAGCTCATGCATTTCTCAAAACCTAATAGCTTCATACTCATACTGTGCTTAATGATGGAGCACTACCTACTGTTAAAAGTTTTGAAGTAAAATGCCAAGCGAGGTTTTGGAAATCACCATTCATATGGTTGAATTTCGACCCTCTGAAAGAAACAAATTGCATGAGTGGAGTTATCATATTCTAGCCATTTTGGTTACATTGAAAAAATAAATGAGCAAAAACTCTATGCAAAAGATTAAAAAGGTTTGCGTGTATTGCGCCTCTAGCGATAAAATTGACCAAAAGTATTTTGAGGCAACCAAAACACTAGCCAAGGCCCTAACCAAAAATAACACTACGGTGGTATATGGTGGTGGAGCAAGAGGGTTAATGGGGCAATTGGCCGATACTGTTATAGAAGAAAAAGGCAGAATCATTGGCATAATGCCTCACTTCATGAAAGAGGTTGAGTTTCACCATAAAGATGTCAATGAGTTCATTTTTACTGCTGATATGCATGAGCGGAAAAAGCAATTTATGGTTGGTGTAGATGCTTTAATCACTTTACCAGGCGGTTGTGGAACCTTTGAGGAGTTAATGGAGGCCATTACTTTAAAACGATTGGGCCTCTTTACTAAACCTATCGTCATACTCAACCTTGACGGATACTACGACAACCTCATAAGCATGCTTGAATATGCGATTGACGAAGGGTTTATGGGAGAACAGCACCGACCTATTTGGACAGTCTTTACTGATCCTAATAAAGTTTTGGAAGCTATTCAGAGTAGTGAGCCATGGACGGGCGATGCAATTAATTTTTCTCAAGCCTAATTTTCCACAATACCTTCTTCTGATAATTCAGAGTTATGACTTGGAAATTCAATTGGATTCTAGATTTTTACTAGATCGTTGATGAGATTAGCCAGACCTTATACTTTTATTTTCTTTATGCTATGCTGGGGCTTCCTGTCTCAGAGTTCAGCACAAGATCGCTTTTTCAAAAATGCTCATGTGGTGAATCGTCACATGCAGCTTTCTCTAGATAGCGATCGGATTCTAGTCTATGTAGACGAAACCAATGAAAAAAGGATTAATGAAGTAAAGAACCTTAACCCAGATAGTTTCATTGAAAGCAGTTTTGTTTCAAGATTTGAAAAAGGCAAGACCTACTGGTTGTATTACAGGATAATGAATAGGGCTTCTGAGAGGCTTTCACATTTATTAAGAGGTGGTAATAACCCTCAAGAAATATACTATGTAATTATTGATGACGAAATCATAGAAAACAAAACCGGTTTCGAGATTCCATCAATAGAAAGAAGTATTGCTCAAGGCTTCGACACTAAAATCAGGCTAGATAGCCCTCCCTTTTCTAGCGCTCATGTTTATGTGAAAATTGAAAATAACAACCAGCATCCTATTGAAATTAAGGCTAGTATTGAACCTTATGACGAATGGGCAGCACAAAAAGATAGGATCAACCTTTTTGAGGGCGTTTTTAGTGGTTTAGTCATCGTTATCATTATTATCAACTTCTTTCTCTATGCCTACACTAAGCAAACTGTATTTATCTATTTTGCACTTTACAGTTTGTTCAATCTTCTCTATTTCCTTCATATTTATGGCATTATAGAGATTTGGCTCTTCCCTAATATAGCTGGCCAGCTACAAATACTGAAATTCTCCCCTATACTCTCCGCGGTCTTTTATTGTTACTTCGCGAGAGAGTTCTTGGACCTAAAATCATTCTCTCCTAAGTGGCATAAAAGCCTGCATTGGGTCGCCATAATTGCATCTGCTACTTTTGTTCTTCTTTGCATATATTTAACCGTGTCAGGTAATTGGTTTGTTTCAAAGCAAATATTTGAAATAGTCATAAGCCTACTTACTTTAATCGCAATAATTTTACTCATCTGTATTAATCGAAAGCCAAATCTAATCGTCAGATATTTTACTTTCGGCACAATTTTGTTCCTCTTATTTGTGATGATTTCAGCTGGAACAAAAAGTATTGGTCAGCCAATTGAAATCCCAATCTACATTCAAATAGGACTTATCATCGAGTTGATCGTTTTCTGTTTGGGTGTTAGCCACAAGTTGAAGAGAGACATAGAAAACCATGAGATCACTCAAGAATCTCTAATTCTTCAACTTAAAAACAATGAGAGGCTTCAACTCAATATCAACCAAGAGTTATCTGAGTTGGTAGCAGCCAGAACTCAAATCATTAAGAAGCAAAATAAGGCACTAGAAAAGGCAAGGGAAAAAGCCGAAAAAGCGACTAAAGCAAAATCTGAATTCCTTTCTGTGATGAGTCATGAAATTAGAACCCCCTTGAATGCCATCATTAGCCTCAGCCATATCATGGAAATGGATAATGAGGTAGAGGAAATGCAGGAATATATAGACGCCCTAAAATTCTCAGCTGAAGGGCTGCATTCTCTTATCAATGATGTCTTAGACTTTAACAAAATTGAGGCGGACAAGCTGGTGCTTGAATCAATTGAGTTCTCTATTATTGATCTGCTTAAAAACATCAGAGATAGCTTTAAGTATAAAGCTAAAAGTCAAGGTATAGACTTATTGATTGAGGTTGGAGAACATATGCCAGATAGAGTAATCGGTGATCCTACTCGACTCACTCAGATCTTTAATAACCTCATTGGTAATGCACTCAAGTTCACTCATGAGGGCAACGTTCATATTAAAGCCATGCTTGGTGGTTTGAATGACGATATAGCTACGATCAATTTCGAAGTGAATGATACAGGAATTGGAATTCCAAAAGACAAGCTCCAAACCATTTTTGAGGCTTATGAGCAAGCTGGAGATGAAACTACTCGTGAATATGGAGGTACAGGACTTGGGTTATCAATCACACAGAAATTGCTGAATTTAATGGGCAGTAAAATAACTATTGAATCAGCTGAAAAAGAAGGCACCAAATTATCGTTCAGTATTCTATTTAAAATAAATCAGGCATTTGATGTCGTTAACCTTCAGGAGGAAACTAGAGACAAAGACCTACAACAAAAGAGCATCTTAGTAGTCGATGATAATGACATGAACAGACTTGTTCTGAAACGATTACTCTATAATTGGAATGCTAATTTTGTTGAAGCGGCTGATGGCCAAGTTGCCCTAGAAAAGTGCCATAAAAAGGAATTCGACCTTATTCTAATGGATTTAGAAATGAAGCCAATCTCTGGCTTCGAATCTGCAGAGACCATTCGTCTACAATCTAAATTGAACAAGAACACACCAATAGTAGCGATGAGTGGATACCTTGCCTCAGACTTTGATAAAGAAATTAAAAATTCTGAATTTCTCGCTCTCGTTCAAAAGCCATTTGAACCGAACGAGCTTTACAGAAATATTTTGAAGCACATTCTTCAAAAACCATGAGTAAAAGAATCAACATTAGCAGCGGAAGTCCTTGGGAAGACAAAGTTGGCTATTCGAGAGCTGTAAGAGTTGGTAATACAGTTGAAGTAACTGGTACTGTTGCAGATGATCATGGGCAATTGATTGGTGGAAATGACCCGTATCTCCAAGCAAAATTTGCATTGATGAAAATCAAAGGCGTTCTGGAACAAGCAGGCGCAAAAATGGAAGATGTAGTAAGAACACGAATTTTCGTTACCGATATCACTCAATGGGAATCTATAGGTAAAGCACATCAAGAAGCCTTCGGACATATCAAGCCCTGCACAACCATGGTACAAGTTGCTAGATTTATAGACGACAAATACCTTGTGGAAATTGAGGCAACAGCGATTATTCAATAACGAAGATCTTTTAATATATGGGCCAATTCACTGAGCATCATGGCCGTTGCTCCCCAAACAACTTCACCTTGTACATCAAAGTAAGGAGAATGTATGGTATAGGGTGGATAATGCATTGTCTTAATTTTCCTTACCGATTCGTCTTGCAGAGTGCTAATAGACATCGGCAAAACATCTTCTACCTCAATCGGATCTGGAATAAAAGTCGGTTTTTCATACAAAACCCCCACAGTAGGCAAAACTTTGAAGTTACTGGCAATTATGAACATCTCAGAAAGAGTGCCAAGCACTTCTACCCTATCTGCGGCAATTCCAATC
Source organism: uncultured Roseivirgaceae bacterium (assembly GCA_964350505.1). Taxonomy (GTDB): domain Bacteria; phylum Bacteroidota; class Bacteroidia; order Cytophagales; family Cyclobacteriaceae; genus Roseivirga. Next base: position 14,407 of record CAYGKL010000066.1, read on the forward strand.
TCTTCATGAGTTTCCCTTAAGGCTGTTTGCACTAGGTCTGTATCTTCCTTCTCTAATTTACCACCTGGAAAGCTGATCTGACCGCTATGTGCTCCATCATACTCTGGTCGTTTCATTAAGGGCATATAAATTCCCGAGACATCTGGGTATAAAAGAATCATCACACCACCCAATTTAGGAGGTCTACTTGCGCTTTCCCTAAAACGTCTTTCATCAATTGGTTTAGGAGCCATTTTAATTTGAGCCTCCCTGCCTGGTAAAGGTTCACTCAACCTAATTCTCAATTGATCCACAAAAGATTCGTACCCTTTCTCTGTCACTTCATCAATTATTATTGGTTTTTACAATGGTAAAGTAATAAACTGTAAAACGAATTAATCGTTCCTTTCTAAACAAGATTACATTTCGATGAAAAAAGCCTGTTGGTTACTCAGTTTCTTAGTGTTTTGTCTTTCAGTTGAAGGTCAATCCGATAAAATTAGAATTGCAAAGTTACAGTATGGTGGTGGTGGCGACTGGTATGCCAATAAAACTGCACTCCCTAATTTGGCTAAGTTTTGTAATGAGACTCTCGGAACCAAAATTGATGAACAAGATGCAGTTGTGCAGGTCGGAAGCCCCGAATTATTCGATTACTCTTATATCTACATGACTGGTCACGGGAACGTGGTTTTTAGTAGTACAGAAGCGGAAAACCTAAGAAAATACCTAACCTCTGGTGGTTTTCTGCACATTGATGACAACTACGGACTGAACAACTACATTCGACTTGAAATGAAGAAAGTGTTTCCAGAACTAGAGTTTATTGAGCTCCCGCACGATCACCCAGTTTACAACCAGAAGTTCGATTTCCCAGATGGCCTCCCTAAAATCCATGAGCATGACAACAAGCCTCCGCAAGGGTTTGGCTTAATTTATGAAGGCAAGTTAGTATGCTATTTTTCTTATGAATCTGACTTAGGAAATGGATGGGAAGATCAACGGATTCACAATGACCCCCAAGAAGTAAGACTTAAAGCACTTAGAATGGGAGCCAACTTATTAACCTATGCTTTCACCTATTTATAGAGCAAAAATAAACTAACCTATTAGTTTGAAAACTACCAGGATAGTTGTATAATTGATTACAATGTTATAATGTTATAGATATGAAGGAATTAACTAAGGCTGAAGAACAGGTGATGCAGATATTGTGGGATATTGAACAGGGCTTCGTAAAAGATGTCCTTGCCAAAATACCAGAGCCAAAACCTGCTTATAATACCGTTTCTACAATCATCAGAATATTAGAAAAAAAGGGGTTTGTAGGCTATAAGGCTTATGGTAAGACTCATGAGTATTACCCCTTAATCGATAAAACCTCTTACAGCAATTTCTATTTAAAGAACTTCCTTGGGGGTTATTTTGGTGGTTCTTTCCAAAAACTAGTTTCCTTCTTTGCTAAAGAAAATGAAATGGATATTACTGATTTTGAATCATTAATGCACCATGTGAAAAGTGACTTAGGCCCTGAAGAAAAGCAGTAGATGAAAAAGCATCCAACCATAGAACTTCTGGAGTCACTTAATTCTTCTGTGATTTATCTTATAGAGTCTGCCACTTGTTTGGCCGTTCTTTATTTGCTCTATCATTTCTTTTTAAGAAATGAGAAAAGCTTTAACTACAACAGAGTCTATTTATTGGTTGCACTATTTCTTTCTGTTTCATTTCCAATGATGGAGTTTTCTTACAACCCAGCTGTGACACCAGAGTTTTTCAACTCTATTCACACCTTTGGCAATGGAGTTGGTAGTGAACCTATTATAGAAGCAGAAAAAGCTTATTCCTACACAATTACAGCTAAATCCGAAAAACCCTTCCTGCTTTGGTGGGAAGCCTTGTTGGTACTGTACATCACCGGTCTGGTTTTTGGCTTGCTAAAACTATTCATCCAATTCCGATCATTCAAGGAGGTGATTTGGTACAGAAGACATAATACTCGTTTCAAAGAGAATTACTTCTTAGTATTGACCGAAGGGTTGATGCCAACATTCTCATTCTTTAATTATCTTTTCTGGGATAATTCTCAAACTTATAGTGATGAAGAAAGAGATCAAATAATGGCCCACGAAAAGGCTCACATAGATCAGAAACATTCATTTGACATCCTTTTTATAGAAATCCTTAAAGTATTCTTCTGGTTCAACCCGCTGATGTACTTATACAAGAGCCTACTCGAAGAAGTACATGAATACGCTGCAGATCAGGCTGCTATTGGCTCGAAAAGTCCAGCGACTTACTCTCAACTTTTAGTAAGGACTGTCTTCACTAAGATGGGGCTAGAAAATGGTAGCTACTTTGGTAAAAACAAGACTTTAAAGCGACTCGGTATGATGAAAAAAGTGGCTGCGACTAATTATTTTAAATTACTATTGCCAGTGCCTTTTGTGGCTTTATTGTTCTTTGTATTCTCATTTGATGCCTTACCATTAGAGCAAGTGAAGGTCAATAATTTCATAGTTAAGCAAGAGTCTATTCAGCCAGACCAAATGCCAATGCCTGAAATAGGTATTGAGGCATGGACATCATTCCTTGAAGAAAACATCGTTTATCCTGAGGCTGCTAAAAATGCCAATATTGAAGGTGTAATGAATTTATCTTTTGATATTAGCCCTTCAGGCATCATTGAAAACTTGCAATTTGAAAACCGATTAGGTTATGAGACGGAAAAAGCCGTGATCAATGCGCTTTCTAGATCTAGCAAGTGGAAACCAGCCTTAAAGAATGGAGCACCTGTTGCTTTGAAAATTCAGCTACCTATTGAATTTAAGAAGTCTTAATTATATTTTCTTTGGAATACCTCTGAAGCAATAAAAGCTTTCTTAGCAGAGTCTAAGTCACCGAACAAATCGGAATAGTCTACCCTATCCTCTTCAAGCTCCTCCTCTGGAGCTTTGAATAAGGAGATTTCATTGGTTCTTGCTTTAATTTTGGCAGACTCAACCTCAGCCTCTTTTCTTCTTTTGTCAATTCGTTCTTGGGCAATCTGGTAAGTCGACTTTTCAGAAACAACCTCCTCTAATTTTGGAGCAGGCTGAAGGACAACCTCAGGCTCAGCTTGCTTTTGCCCAGTGAACTCAGCTAGCAACTCTTCAAAGCTTGGTCGTCTATCAGTAGGTTCAGATTCAGAAGGTTCAGAATCCTGAGCCTCAGCTTGCTGCCGTTTCTGCTTATTCTTGCTATTACTTTGAATGATAAAGTAAACGATGGCTAGAATGACATAAATAATGGTACCGAAGTCGAATTCCATGATATTAACAAAGCTAATGAATTGGATGACATATCCTTAATTCAAACTAAGATTAGCCAAATGATCTAGCCCAAAATATTAATCGACTATTTGACACTATTGAAAGTTAATTTTTCTCTCATTCCCGCTGAATTGTCAGCGTTAATTTTAATTTTGCTAGCTATACAATTTTTAGAGTCACAGCCATTCATGCAGCTTACCAAGCTAGAAATAAAAGGATTTAAGAGTTTTGGAGACAAAGTGGTGATCAACTTCGATGAAGGGATTACTGGAATTGTTGGCCCAAATGGCTGCGGAAAATCAAATGTAGTTGATGCTATTCGCTGGGTGCTTGGCGAGCAAAAAACGCGAATGCTGCGCTCTGAAAAGATGGAAAACATCATTTTCAACGGAACCAAAAAACGAAAGCCAACACAATTAGCAGAGGTATCTCTTACTTTTAAAAACACCAAGAACCTTCTCCCTACTGAATATACAGAAGTCACTATCACCAGAAGATACTACAGGTCGGGTGAAAGCGAATACCTACTCAATGGCGTTACATGCCGATTGAAAGACATCACCAATTTATTCATGGATACTGGCATTGCCTCGAATAGCTATGCCATTATCGAATTGAAAATGGTTGATGATATTCTTAATGACAAGGATAACTCTAGAAGAGCCTTATTTGAAGAAGCTGCTGGGATCTCCAAATTCAAAACAAGAAAAAAGGAGACGCTCAAAAAGCTCAAAGATACCGATGATGACCTCGACAGAGTTGAAGACCTTCTCTTCGAGATTGAGAAGAACCTTAAGTCGCTTGAAAAACAAGCAAAGCAGGCCGAAAAATATTACCAACTAAAGGAAGAATATAAAGTAGAAAGTGTAGCGCTCGCTAGAAAAACAGTCGCAGAAAAATCGAATCGATTCAAGACCCTAGAAAAAGCTATTCAGCAGGAGAACGACAGGAAGCTTGAGATCAATCAAATGATTGCAAGCCAAGAAGCCGCAGTTGAAAAAGGCAAAGCAGACTTACTGAATAAAGAGAAACTATTAGCTTCAAGGCAGCGCACCCTCAACGAGCATGTCAATAAAATCCGACAGTTTGAAAGCGAGCGAAAAATTAAAAATGAAAGGCTAACCTTCTTAGGAGATAAAAGCGATAACCTGAGAGAGCAGCTTGAGTCAGATAAGAAGAGTAATGATCGCGCTTCTTTCAGCTTAGAAAGCCTTCGTAGTGAGTTGGAAGTTGCTTCAAAAGATCTCCAAGTAGTTGAACAAGAAGTACACTCTTTAGAGAAAATCTATGCTGAACAAAAAGAGCGCTCTCAAAATGCTCAATTAGCCTTTGAAGAACACCGAAAGAGTTTTGCATCCAAAAGAGAAAGGCTTTTCAATCTCAAGAAGGATATTGAAATCAAAGAAATTCAGCTTCAAACCCTAAAGTCAGAATTTGATAAAACGGAAACGGATAGTTC
>CAYGKL010000067.1:0-18959 GCA_964350505.1 uncultured Roseivirgaceae bacterium
GATAGTTAAGAAGTAACTATCGTACTACAGTGTTTAGGTGAATAGAAACCCTGGCCTCGAAAGAGTGCCAGGGTTTATTTTTTTTGGTCAGGGAGTTGAGAAAATGATAATCCCACTTAAATTCTTGAAATTGATATTCCACCCATAACCAATCGGAACCGCTTAGAACTAGAGATTTTCAACCACATTTCTCCTTTTGGTTAATTGATGTTTGTTAAAACCAATTTTTATCAAACAAACGACTCTATGAAACACAATTTACAGAAGCTAAGTCTTCTCGGAATGTTGTTTTGTTTGTTGAGCACTGCTTGGGCACAAGATTACCAAACGCTCAGTGAACAAGGACAACGATTGAGAACACTTGCCAATTCTTCAAATGTTACTTTGACTTCTTTGACAAAGACTTTAGGAGGTAAGGATGTTTGGATGCTTACCATCGGTACAGGTGACTTAGAAAACAAACCAGCTATGGCCATAGTAGGTGGAGTTGAAGGAAGCCATTTACTTGGAGTGGAAATGGCGATTCGATTTGCCGAAAAGGTATCTAGTGATAACGAGGCATTGGACAAAACAACATATTATGTTTTTCCTAATATGAGTCCCGATGCTTACCAACAGTATTTCGCAGATTTAAAGTGGGAAAGAAGTGGCAATGCCAAAGAAACAGATGACGATCGTGATGGAAGAATGGGTGAAGATCCATTCGAAGACTTAAATGGAGACGGTCTGATCACCATGATGAGGGTAGAAGATGTGACGGGCAATTGGATTAAACATCCTGCAGATGACCGAGTAATGATTCCTGCTAATAAAGCTGAGGGCGAAAAAGGTGCTTACCACTACTTTACCGAAGGAAGAGATAACGATAAAGATGGAAATTTTAACGAGGATGGGCCAGGTGGTATCAACTTCAATAAAAGTTTAACTTATGAGTTTCCGTATTTCACACCTGGTGCAGGCGAACACCCTGTTTCTGAACTCGAAAATAGAGCTCTTCTTGATTTGCTCTACACAAAGACTAACATTTACGGAATTTTTACTTTCGGACCTGGCAACAATCTTTCTTCCCCTTGGAAGTATAACCGAGCTGGGGCATCAAAGAGAGTAGTGACTAGTATTCTAAGTGGTGATGCGGGGTTGAATGAAATAGCATCAAAGGCATACAATGAAATGGTTGGCCTAAAAGATGCTCCACCTTCTGGTGCTCAGGGCGGAGATTTCTTCCAATGGGCATATTTCCACTTTGGTAGATTAAGCTTTGGTACGCAAGGTTGGTGGGCGCCAATGGTTAAAGGTGACTCAACCATGGCTCCAAATAAAGATAAAAATCGTGAAGTCAATTTCTTGAGATGGGCTCAGCAAGAAGGCCTTTCAAATTACTTTGTTGACTGGACTGAAATAGATCACCCTGATTTCCCAGGCAAGAAGGTTGAAATAGGAGGAATTGCACCTTTCAAAATGATGAACCCCCCGATGGAAATGATAGATGAGATAACCGAAAAGCACAACGAATTTATCGTTAAACTAGCTTCACTTCAGTCCGATGTTAAACTCATTAATCTTAAAACAGAGGAAGTAGGAAAAGGGTTAACTCGAATTACTGTTGACTTGTATAATTCTGGGACGCTTCCCACGCACTCAGAAATGGGTACACGCTCTAAATGGCTGCAAAGACTTAAAGTTGAAGTTATGCTGGGCAGTGGGCAAGAGATTGTTTCCGGAAGGAAAATTCAATTGGTGAGTAGTGTTCAGGGAGACGAATCTATGACCATGACTTGGTTGGTTCGCGGAAAAGGTAGTCTGCAGATTTCTGCTGGAGCACCTCATGCTGGAAACGATCAAATTGCTGTAAACCTTAAATAAGAGAACTGATGAAAAAGTATATTAAACATTTATTCGCTGGTTTCCTTTTGGTAGGTTTTACAATTCCAGCATTAGCTCAATCGGCAGACGAAGTTTTTAGAGCTGTGGGTTCGCCTGAGAATCCTAAAGTACAGATATCCTTTAATCGATATTATACTCCGGAAGGCCTAGCGGCTATTACAAAGAAGATAGCAGATGCGCATCCTAACTTGGTCAAAAGAGTTTCTATCGGAAAGTCATATGAGGGTAGAGATATGTGGATGCTTCAGATCACTAATTATCAAAAGGGCAATCCGGATAGAAAGCCTGGCTTCTATATAGATGGAAATATCCATTCAAATGAGATTCAGGGAGCAGAGATCTCTATTTACACAGCTTGGTATCTCACAGAGCAGTATGGCGCTATTGATTATATCACTCAAATGTTGGACGAACGTATTTTCTACATTCTTCCTTCTTTGAACCCTGATGCTCGTTATAACTACATGAAAGAGCCAAATACAGGGAGTTCACCAAGATCGGGTATGATTCCTTTAGATGATGACCGAGATGGTTTGGTGGATGAAGACCAACCAGACGACCTTGATGGCAATGGTTCCATCACTCAGATGAGAAGAAAAAATCCGAATGGTGACTTTATTTTAGACCCGATGGATCCAAGGAAAATGATCCAAATTGGGGTTGATGATGTTCTTGATCCAAGTGTTGAACGTTATGAATATTTAGGCTCTGAAGGTATCGACAATGATGGTGATGGCCTAGTAAATGAAGATCGGGTAGGGTTTTATGATCCGAATAGAGACTGGGCCTGGAAATGGCAGCCAGATTACATTCAGGGAGGAGCTTATAAATACCCTTTCAGTATTCCTGAGAACAGGAATGTGGCAGATTTTGTATTAGCACACCCAAATATCGCAGGTGGACAGAGTTACCATAACTCAGGGGGAATGATCCTTCGTGGTCCAGGTGCTGAAGAAGATGTTTCTACTTATAACCGTGCTGACCTAAGGATATATGATGCCATTGGTAGAAAAGGCGAGGAGATTATGCCAGGGTATAGATATTTAACGGTTTACAAAGACCTTTATTCAGTATTTGGTGGTGAGTTGGATTGGTTCTATGGAAGTAGAGGAATCTACACCTTCTCGAATGAGATCTTTACTAACTTTGCTTATTTCAAGACCAATGACAGAGACCCCAACCAGTCTTATAGGGTTGATACAGACCTTTTGTTTGGTGATGCTTTTGAACCTTGGAAAAGCTACGATCATCCAACCTATGGAGAAATTGAGATTGGTGGATTTAAGAAGAACTTTGGAAGAGCTACACCAGGGTTTATGTTAGAGGAAGAACTGCATAGAAATATGGCCTTCACCCTATACCACGCCTTTCATATGCCTCGACTTAGTATTACTGAAGTAAAGGAAAAAGACCTTGGTGGAGGAATGAGAGAGATTACAGCAATCATCAAAAATGATAGACTTATGCCGACTCATGCTTCTCAAGATTTGAAATTCAAGATCGAAAGACCTGACTATGTCACCATAGAAGGGGTAGTTGTGCAGGCTGGAATGATCGTAGATGATGAAGACAGAAATGTAACTCAGGAACAAGAGGTAAATCCTAAGAAGCTTGAATTGGCTAACATTCCTGGCAACTCAATCGTGAAAGTTCGCTGGATCGTAACAGGTCGAGGCACACCAAAGATCACTGTAGATAGTGCTAAAGGAGGGGTGGTAAGTAATTAGTATAAGTATTAATTATTAAATGAGCCTCAGACTTTTGTCTGAGGCTTTTTTGTTTTTAGTGTCTCGTCTTGAAATAAGTCGATTTTATGTCAACTTATTTCAGGACGCGTCATATTCGACATTCTCAATTGTGTTTTTAAGTTAATCTGGCTCAAGTTTACTAAAGACTATTTCTGAATAATCTTTCCCTTGGTATATAAAGGTTAATTTAACACACGAATTTACAGCAAAGTCATTTATTCTTGAGGGAAAAAAACCCTCACTTATGTAAATATTTTCCGATATAGTTTTAATGTCTGCTTGTGAAAATATACTATCGGCTTTCATTAATTTAATATCGCCCACTTCACCTGAACTCAAAATTAGAACACGGAAGTCTATCTTCTTTCCCATCTTTGAGTACATCTTATCAACAGATTGCCCATAATGCCAATAGTCTTTTTTTCCTTGGATTTTGTAAGGAATGCTTGGATGAACCGTAACCTCATGAGACTGGTAGATTTTTAAACTTTGGGGTGATCTAACATCCTTTTTTATTCTTTTGCCTTCAGAGTTATATGTAGAAATGATTTCAGTTTGATCTACTAAATACTCTTGTTTCCAGATACCAGATTTAAGTCCCTTTGAATATTGGCCTATAATGAGAATGCTGTCCTTTATCTGCGTTGTATAAGCGCCATCGAGTTGCTTATTTTTAATTTCAGCGCTAGTAATTTCAGTTTTGTGATTCCAAAGACTTGTGTATGAAGTTTGGATCCAATTTCTTTTACTTTTCCCCGTATATGTCTTGATTAGTTTTAATGAGCTGTCATGAATCCAACCGGTTATGTATCTTCCTTTCTCTCTGGAATATGAAAGGGTATCAGCCTGTCTTTGTTGAGCAAATAAATGAAAAGGTATTGAAAGAAATAAGAGAAGAAGTAATCTGTGCATTTGTAAGCAAACTAAACACTATATCTCAAAAGTCAAATTCTGATAGGCTGCATTTAGCTCATTCAATGCTTTATGGTTACCCTGGATTTTGGCCAGCTCAATACCTGTCTGATATACCTCCAATGCCTCCTCATCCAGTTCAAAGTTTTCTAAAAGTTTGGCAGCCTGATAATAAGTAGGAAGGTAGTCTGGAAATTTTTTCAATACCTCCTGAAAAAGATTCAATGCTTCACGAGCATCATCTACAATATATTCATTGGCCAATGCATGGTAGTTAAAGGGTTCGTTTGGCTCTTCCTGAATGTACTTTCTTAATAGCTTAATTCGGCCTTGATTCATCCTTCCTTCACGTTTTTATTTAATCATTATTGACTATATTCGGGCAAATTTAGACAATACCCTTGGCTTTTGTGCCATTAAGCTGATCAACTTCTTTTCTGAACACTTAGGTATAAAGTAGGGTTGAAATATAAATCATTAAACTAAAGAGCAAGCATGAACATACTCGTTTGTATTACACATGTTCCCGATACCACATCTCGCATTGCTTTTACCAACAATAATTCTGAGTTCGATAAGAATGGCGTCCAATTTATAATTGGCCCATACGATGATTATGCGTTGGCAAGAGCTGTTGAGTTGAAGGAACAGCATGGAGGAAAAATTACTGTCATCAATGTTGGCGAAGCGGAATCTGACCCAACGATTCGTAAAGCTTTGGCCATTGGTGCCGATGAAGCGGTTAGGGTAAATGCTTTCCCTTCCGATTCATTTTTTGTGGCCAATCAAATTGCCGCAGTCGCCAAGCAAGGTGAGTACGATCTAATTTTAATGGGCCGTGAGTCCATCGATTTCAACGGTGGAATGGTGCATGGCATGGTTGGAGAACTTTTGGGTTTACCATCTTTCTCTCCTGTAATGCAATTAGATGTTGACGGTTCAACTGCTAAGATCACTCGTGAAATTGAAGGAGGAAAAGAGAAGCTTGAGGTGAGTCTGCCTTTTGTAGCTGGTTGCCAAGAGCCAATTGCTGAATGGAAAATCCCTAACATGAGAGGGATCATGTCGGCAAGGACCAAACCATTAAACGTGGTAGAGCCTACAGATACTACAGTTCATAGCGCTCTTACACAATATGAATTGCCACCAGCCAAAGGTGCTGTGAAGATGATTGATGCTGACAATGTAGAAGAGTTGGTGAATCTATTGAAGAACGAAGCGAAAGTGATATAACCTTAAAAGAAAGAAATGTCTGTATTAGTATTTATAGAATTAGAAGAAGGGAAGATCAAGAAATCTTCAAGAGAAGCTATATCTTTTGCTGCTGCCATTGGAGAAACTACTGCTATTGCATTAGGTTCTTCCGATGCTGCTGAACTAGCTACTGCTGGTGAAAATGGTGCTTCCAAAGTATTACATGTTTCAGACGATCGCTTGAACGCAGGTTTGATTCAACCATATACTGAAGCAATCACCGCTGCAATCAATGAAACTGGAGCCGATATCATTATCACCGCTAAGTCTTCTTTGGCAGATGCGGTTGTAGGTAGGGTAGCTGCCAAATTAGGAGCCGGTTTGGTCTCTAATGTTGTCGATTTGCCTGATACATCGAACGGTTTTGTAGTGAAGAGAAGTATTTATACTGGTAAAGCCTTTGCCAATACTTCTATTACAACCGACAAGAAGATTCTGGCCATTAAGAAAAATGCTATTGAATTGAAAACTGATGGAGCGGCAGCGGCTGTTGAAGCTTTTGCTGTTTCTCTAGACGATGCCTTGTTTGGAGCTAAAATCACTTCCAGCGAAAAGCAGGAGGGAGATATCCTGCTTCCAGAAGCCGATATTGTGGTTTCTGGTGGTAGAGGTTTGAAAGGCCCAGAGAATTGGGGGATGATAGAAGATCTTGCTAAAACCTTAGGTGCGGCAACAGGTTGCTCTAAGCCAGTTTCAGATATGGATTGGAGACCTCATCACGAACACGTTGGTCAAACTGGTGTAAAAGTGAGCCCAACCCTTTATGTAGCCGTGGGGATTTCAGGTGCCATCCAGCACTTGGCAGGAGTCAATTCTTCTAAGTATATTGTCGTCATTAATAAAGACGAAGAAGCGCCATTCTTTAAAGCCGCAGATTACGGTATTGTAGGAGACGCCTTCGAAGTTGTACCAAAGCTAAATGAGGCCTTGAAGAAGGCTCTAGCTTAGACTTTTTGATCTTGGATAAAGTAAAAATTGAAATTTTAGGATTATCATCGAGCCAGTCACAATCGACTGGCTCATTTGCCCTTGTTTTAGGAGAAGTAGAAGGGGAGAGAAGATTGCCAATCATTATCGGCATGTTTGAAGCGCAAGCTATTGCTCTCGAAATTGAGAAGATTACTCCAAATCGCCCGATGACTCATGATTTGTTCAGGTCATTTGCTGGGGCTTTTAACTATGAGATCACAGAAATTATTATTTCTGATCTTAAAGAAGGTGTTTTCTTCGCTAAGATTATTTGTACTGATGGTATTAAAACGGTAGAGATTGATTCAAGACCTTCTGATGCTATTGCCATTGGTATTCGATTTGAAGTTCCTTTCTATACCTATGAATCTGTATTATCCGAAGCTGGAATTATTTTAACAGATGAAGAGGAAATCGTAGACGAGGACGAGGAGCCAGTGGTTGTTGAGAAAACTGGTGACCGGCTTCAGGATTTCACGGTAGATAAGCTGAATGAAATGCTGGATGAAGCGCTTAAAGCTGAAGATTACGAAAGAGCAGCCAAAATCAGGGACGAGATCAACAGAAGAAGTTAACTTTCGCGTCATTCAGAGGAAGACCCTTAGGTCGACTGAAGAATCTCCTGAATTATAACGGAATTAATGGACATATTAAGAGCAGTACTAGGCTTGGCTATTCTTATCGGAATAGCTTATTTATTGTCGGGTAATAAAAAGAGAATTAGCTGGCGTTTGGTAGGTGTTGGTTTAACACTCCAAATCATTATAGCCCTTTTAATTTCGAATGTCCCAATAGTGCAATCTGCTTTTAGACTGCTCAGCGAAGGTTTTGTGTCTTTTCTCAGCTTTGCTTTAAATGGAGCTGAATTCCTTTATGGTGACTTAGCCAAGAATAGTGATGCCGTTGAGGGTACTAAACATAGTTTAGGCTTCCTTTTTGTTTTTCAAGCATTGCCAACTGTAATTTTCTTTTCCTCCATCACAGCTGGACTTTACTATTTAGGGATCCTCCAAAAAATAGTCTACGTCTTTGCCTGGATCATGGCGAAGACCATGCGATTGTCAGGTGCTGAATCAATGTCAGCTGCAGGTAATGTATTCCTGGGACAGACAGAGGCCCCATTATTGGTAAAGCCTTTCATTAAAAACATGACCAAGTCTGAACTTCTGTGTCTGATGACAGGAGGGATGGCGACTATTGCGGGATCTGTTTTAGGTGCTTATGTATCTTTTTTAGGAGGGGGAGACCCTGAGCAGCAAGCCCAATTTGCAACTTACCTTTTGAGTGCGTCTATTATGAATGCACCTGCTGCCATTTTAATGGCTAAGATATTTTTGCCTGAAGAAGATGAAGTTGATACGGAATTGAAAGTTAGCAAGGATCAAATTGGGGTGAATGTGATTGATGCCTTGGCTGGTGGTGCCAGCGATGGACTGAAACTAGCAGCTAATATTGGTGCAATGTTATTAGCTTTTATTGCCGTAATCTACACACTCAACTGGGTTTTGGTTGATGGTATTGGAGCGGTTACAGGGCTCAATGCTTTTGTAATTGAAAGCACCGATGGTGTTTTCGATGGTTTTAGTTTACAATACATTTTAGGTCAGGTATTCAGGCTTTTTGCTTTTGCAATGGGTGTCGACTGGCAAGAAACTTTGCAAGTAGGTAGCCTCATCGGTCAGAAAACGGTTATCAATGAGTTTGTAGCCTACTTAAGCCTAGCCGAAATGAAAGCTGATGGAGGTCTTAGTCAGAAAGCGATTGTTATTTCTACCTATGCCCTATGTGGTTTTGCCAATTTCTCTTCCATTGCCATCCAAATAGGTGGAATAGGAGGCATGGCGCCTGAACGCCAAGCAGATCTTTCCAAACTTGGAATGCGCGCCTTAATGGCCGCAACCCTCGCCACTATGATGACAGCCACTATTGCCGGAGCTCTGTTTGGTTAAATTTCTCGCGAAGTGCTATTTAGAGGTTTACCTTTTGGATGGTAAAGCGAATCAGGACGATACAGCTAAGCGTAGTTTCAAACTACGCTTAGATATAAACTTATCAATGAGTTCTGTTAATTCTTGAATTTCATCCACTGTGTACAGTTTCCCCAACTGGGCTCACTTGCCCATAGCGGTAACTGGTGCTTGCCTGTGGCGAGTACCTATTTTAACCTCTCTTCTTTGATCTTTTTAGATTCTATGCTCACGCTGCCACCACGATGACTGCAACTAAAGCAGGGGCATTGTTTGCTTAAACTTCTCGACAGCCAATTAGTACTGTCCCCCTTTGGAGGGGGAAGCGAAGCAGGGGGAGGCGCTATCACTGTTTAGGACGAGTCACATAAATTAAAATCTTTCTTCCTCCGTCCTGCGGACACCTCCTCATAGAGGAGGCTAGAAAACTCTGAATGATACTGTTTTCAAACGCTGCCTACCTCACCGAAGAGTTGCCTATTTGGTAACTTTCTCGAGTGATAAAGGCCCATTTTTGATATTTATTATCTAATTCAAGCTGTTTTTGGCCGAAATGCGCAGAATGAAGTGAATACTTTGCTATAAAACGATTAAAAACATCTAAGTTCGCGTTCAATATTTTATAATTAACAAATTACAATGAGAAACGGTACCGTAAAATTCTTCCAAGACGACAAAGGCTTCGGCTTTGTAGTAGATGCTGAAACAGGCGAAGAATTCTTTGTTCATGTGTCAGGCACAGTGGATGAAATCAGAAAAGATGACAAAGTTACTTTCGATACAGAAGAAGGTAGAAAAGGCATAAACGCTGTCAACGTAAGAAGAGCTTAATTTAGAAATCTAAATTTTCGCATTAGAAACCCGAGCCTTGCGCTTGGGTTTTTTTATGCCCAATAACTAACCAAACAAATCGCTGCTCAGGTATCTGTCGCCTCGATCGCAAACAATGTGTACTATAACACCTTCTTCAATCTCTTTGGCAATTTGTAAGGCTGCATGTAGTGCTCCTCCTGAGCTCATACCAGCTAAAACACCCTCTTCTTTAGCGAGTCTACGGGTCATTGTGGTTGCCTCTGCTTCACTCACATCTATCACTCGATCCACTCTCGCTGGTTCAAAGATCTTGGGTAGAAATTCTTGTGACCATCGCCTAATACCTGGAATGCTTGAGCCATCGGTTGGTTGGGTGCCCACAATTTGTACTTTAGGGTTTTGCTCTTTAAGATAACGTGATACACCCATAATAGTACCTGTGGTGCCCATGGCCGAAACGAAATGAGTCACTTTTCCTTTTGTGTCTCTCCACACCTCTGGCCCCGTGGTCTTGTAATGCTGAACATAATTATCGGGGTTGGCAAATTGGTTGAGCATAAAGTAACCTTCCTCTTTGGCCATGTGCTCTGCCAAAGTTCTTGAGTATTCAATAGTTTGCTTGGCAGGGGTGAGGATCACTTTTGCCCCATAGGCTTCCATACTTAAGACTCTTTCCCTGGTGGAGTTGTCGGGCATAATGAGCGTCATGTGTACACCCATAATGCTAGAAATCATAGCTAAGGCAATCCCTGTGTTCCCACTGGTAGCTTCAACTAGCTTGTCGCCTGGTTTTATTTCGCCTCGATCTAGCGCCCCTTTGATCATGCCATAGGCAGCCCTATCTTTTACCGAACCTCCTGGGTTGTTGCCTTCCAACTTACCAAAGATTTTCACTCCTGGTTTCAAGTTGAGGTGCTGGTATTCAACAAGTGGTGTGTTACCAATTAGCTCTTCTATTCTCATGCGCTTTGGCCTTTGAAAATGATTGTGTCGGTTTTTCCATCAGCATGACTCATTTGAGCCTGATAATAGATTTTTGAGAAGGCAGGAACACTATGCGTCAACCAAACATTTCCGCCTATGATCGAATCGTGACCCACATCGGTATTTCCGCCCAAAATAGTAGCGCCTGCATATATCACCACATTATCGCCAATGGTTGGGTGCCTTTTGATTTTGGCATCTTTCTTATCGACACTCAGTCCACCTAGAGTTACACCTTGGTAAATTTTTACATGATCACCAATTACCGTGGTTTCACCAATAACTACACCTGTTCCATGGTCTATGCAAAAGAAATGACCAATGGTGGCACCAGGGTGAATGTCTATACCTGTTCTACTGTGTGCATATTCTGAGATCATTCTAGGAATCAAAGAAACACCAAAGCGATATAAGCAGCTAGCCACTCTGTGTGCGGCTATGGCAATAAACCCAGGATATGTTCTAATGACCTCTGTTCTGCTCTTTGCGGCAGGGTCTCCCTCAAAAATGGCAGTAATGTCTTCTTCAAGCATTTCATGAACCATGGGTAAGTCTTCAAAGAAGCGTTCTGCAATATCTTCGGGTAGATCTTCAGACTTGATTGGGTTTCTCGAAAGGATTTGGTCTAGCTGCAGCTTTAGTTTTTCAAAGTGCAATTCAAATTCCCTTTGGGTGCTGAACTGTTGCTTGGAGAAATCTGGGTAAATGGCGCCTAATAGTTCTAAAAACCAGTTAGAAACAAGCTCGGGAGAAGGGCAGCTTGGACATGCCTGCTGACGAATGTATAATTTGTTAATGAATTCCTGATTCATATGTCGATAAGTAGTTAATCAATAAAAGAGTTCAACCTGCCTAACTAACGTAATAGCTAAACCAAACGACTTTCCAATTTTTAAGAATACCTTCTCTTATTTCCACCCATAAACCTTTTTTTCTCTCTGCGCTGGTTATTGTTGATCATGAAAAACAGGAGAGGACCGATGAGAAAGGCCATAAACAAAGGCAGCTGCAAGGCACGACTCTGGTTGTTCTTTCTTTGACTTCGTTGTTTAATGTAATAGATGAAGCTTATGGTATAAATGACCATAAGAAACCCCATAAGTAGCATAAGATTGTTTGAACTCATTACTTGAACAACGAATCAGGAACTTCAAAGTTTAAATCATTAAGCTAGTTCGGAGAGTTCTAGCCAGCGTAATTCTTTTTCATCTAATTTTTCAGAAATGGCCTCGATTTTAGCAGAAATCTCCATGAGCATGTCATGTTCGGTGATGTCGTTCATTTGTTCAGTTAAACCTGCCTTTTCGTTTTCCAATGTTGAAATTTCTGTCTCCAGTTGTTCAAACTCTCGTTGTTCTTTAAACGATAGCTTTTTCCTCTCTTTTGGCTCCTTAGCTTTTTCTTTTTTCTCTTCAATGGCTTTGTTGGGTTCCGACTTGGCTTCTGCTGCTGCTTGTCGATAGTCAGTGTAATTGCCAGGAAAGTCTTTGATCTCTCCTGAGCCATCGAAAACGAACAGATGGTCTACCAGTTTGTCCATAAAGTAACGGTCGTGAGAAACGATGATCAAACTACCGTCAAAGGCTTCAAGATAGGCCTCCAGTGTGCCCAGCGTAATTAGGTCCAGGTCGTTGGTTGGTTCATCGAGGATGAGAAAATTGGGGCTCTGAAGAAGTATTTGTAGCAGTTGAAGTCTTCTCTTCTCCCCGCCACTTAGTTTTCCAATGGGTTTATATTGAACATCTGGGGCGAAAAGGAATCGAGTAAGGAATTGAGATACTGGAACACTTTTTCCTTTACCAACTTCAACTACTTCCGCAATTGTCTTGGCAAAATCTATGATGGTTTGGTTCGGGTCGAAGGTGGCTTCAACCTGTTTGTAATAGCCGAACTTAGTTGTTTGTCCTTTTTCAAGGTTACCAGAGATAGCTTCTAGTTCACCCATTAAAAGGCGAATGAAGGTTGTTTTTCCCGTTCCGTTGGCTCCAACTATGCCTATTCTATCTCTACGTTGAAAAGTATAGCTGAAGTTTTTAATCAAGCTTTTATCACCAAATCCATGCGAAAGCTTTTCAACCTCTAATACTTTTTTGCCTTGGCGTTGTGAGTTAGCAGCTAAGTCTAATTCATTAGTTTTTTGGGTACTGAATGCTTTGTCTTTGGTTTGCTCAAAAGCATCAACTCGGTACTTTGCTTTTGTGCCTCTGGCTTTTGGTTGTCTCCTGATCCAATCTAGCTCTTTCCGGTAAAGGTTCTTGGCCTTATCGATGGTAGTAGCCTCATTGGCTTCTCTCTCTACCTTCTTTTCAAGGAAGTAAGCATAGTCGCCTTGGTAGGTATAAGCCTTACCCAACTCAAGTTCAATAATGTTGTTGGTAACTTGCTCTAAGAAGTACCTATCGTGAGTGACCAGTATGAGGGCCATATTGGCAACGCTCAAGTATTTTTCTAGCCACTCAATAGTTTCTATATCTAAGTGGTTGGTTGGTTCATCTAGAATTAATAAGTCAGGCTTTTGAATAAGCACAGAGGCAAGCGCAATTCTTTTTTGTTGGCCTCCGGAAAGCAAATGTACCTCCTGCTCCAGGTTATGAATACCAAGCTTACCTAGAATCTGCTTCGCCTGACTTTCAAGATCCCAAAGATTCATGGTGTCTATCTTCTCAATAAGATGTTGTACCTCTTCATGATTCTCTTCACCCGCAGCTGATTTCAGCAATGCTCTTTCATACTTCTTGAGCAAATCGTGCTCAGGATTGTTGCTGTCAAATACAGCATCTAACACGGTTTGACCTTTGATGAACTCTGGATTCTGAAGCAGGTGCTTTACCACTATGTCGTTTTTATAAACCACTAGACCAGAGTCTTGAGATTCTATACCAGTAAGAATCTTCAATAAAGTAGACTTACCTGAGCCATTCACTCCAACAAGTGCCACTTTCTGACCTTGGGTGATACCAAATGTGATTTCATTGAGCACTTTACGGTCTCCGAAAGTCTTATTGAGTTTTTCGACTGATAGATAATTCATAGGGATGCAAAGCTACAACGCTAGGTTTAAAATGGTGATGTTGATACCGATTAATTATCGTTTAAGGATCGCTTCTCAAGGACTTGTTTTATCTACGGTTTCATTCAATAATGGGGCTGATTACTTGGAAGTTAAAACCCATAATAAATTAATTGATAAATAGGCCTTGGGGTATCAATCGTCCATCGCTCTTTCTTTTTGTGTTGCGGAGATTATCTCTCGTGTAACACTAGTAAATCGAGCAGCAAATCAAAATCAGATTAAATAGTTGAGATATAGATAGTTAGAATTCATAGACTAATTGTTATACGTAATTGTATCTTTGGTATAATAGTTGCGTTTAAAGGTGTAATTAAAACCCACCATTATGAGAAAATTAATTTTATTACTTTCCTTAATTTTATCTACATCAATTGCATTTGCTCAACATGAACCGAACGAGGAGATGTCCAAAAGAGAAATCAGAAAAGAAAAAAAGAGAGCTAAAGAGATTAAGCTAGAGCAAGGAAGGCAATTAGCCTTAAAAGGACTGAAAGAAAGAGACTTTGCCATTCGTGCCAATCAATTCATTAATTCAGATAATGAAATTACATATGTCTCTGAAGATGCCAATGGTTTGATAGTAGACGGTGATGTTATACACATTTATCAAATGGATGCGCCAGCATCCTCAATAAACCAAATAGGTCAAGAGTTGAATTTTCAAGGTAAAATTGAAAGAATCAAAATTACTGAAAATAACGATGGTAAGCGGGTTGATGCTGTTCTTTACGTAACGGCTACTCACTTTCCAAAACCGATGACTATTTTTCTCAAATTGTTTGGTGAGAATAATGAAGCTAGGTTAGTATTAGGTTCTGAGCGTTATACGATTAGAGGTGTTTTTGAACCCGCATCAGAATCCCCACTTAGATCTTTTCCTATAATGGTTCCAGGGACTGGAAGTACAGGTTATTAGAGGTTTCTTTGACACATAAAAAAGGCGACCATTTAGTCGCCTTTCTATCTTTTATGAGTTGAGCTTATTTGTCAACTTCAGTGATTAATTCATCAGCACTATCAACGTGTAATTCTATCACTGGCTCAACATTCACATGTCTGTCTTCTTCATGACCGCCTGTTCCGTACATTTCACCCAAAATAGGAGCGATCACTAAACCCACTAGACAAGTTAACTTGATCAAAATGTTCATTGAAGGACCTGAAGTATCTTTGAATGGATCTCCAACTGTATCGCCAGTTACCGCAGCTTTGTGTGCTTCAGAACCTTTGTAAGTCATTTCTCCATCAATTTCAACACCAGCTTCGAAAGATTTTTTAGCGTTATCCCATGCACCACCTGCGTTGTTTTGGAAAATCGCCCAAAGTACACCAGATACTGCAACACCAGCCATATAAGCACCAAGTGCCTCAGGACCCATGGCAAAACCTATGATGATAGGGAATACAATCGTGATTGCTCCTGGCAACATCATTTCTTTAATGGCTGCTTTCGTAGAGATATCAACACACTTACCATATTCAGGAGTGGCAGTTCCTTCCATAATTCCTGGAATTTCTCTGAACTGTCTTCTTACTTCTTTCACCATTTCCATGGCAGCTTTACCTACTGATTCCATAGCCAAAGCTGAGAAAATCACTGGGATCATACCGCCAATAAATAGAGCAGCCAATACATCGGCTTTAAAGATGTTAATTCCATCAATTCCTGTGAAGGTTACATAAGCTGCAAATAAGGCAAGTGCTGTTAGTGCAGCAGATGCAATAGCAAAACCTTTACCGATAGCGGCAGTGGTGTTACCAACAGAATCAAGAATATCTGTTCTCTCACGTACTTCATCTGGGCAATCACTCATTTCAGCAATACCACCTGCGTTATCAGCAATAGGGCCGAATGCATCAATAGCTAATTGCATGGCAGTCGTAGCCATCATAGCCGAAGCAGCAATACCTACACCGTAGAATCCGGCTAGTTCGTAAGCACCCCAAATAGCACCAGCAAAAAGTAGGATAGGAGCGAAAGTAGATTTCATACCTGTTGCCAAACCAGCGATAATGTTGGTTGCAGCTCCAGTTGAAGAGTTTTGGATGATATTCATTACCGGCTTCTTACCGATAGCAGTGTAATATTCTGTGAAGTAAGAGATAGCACCACCTACAACAAGGCCTACCAAAACAGCTCCAAATACTCTTGTAGAAGTTATGTCAACGATTCCTTCACCAAATAGCTCCATTTGCATGGTAGCTGGTAAAAGGAAATCTATAAGGAAGTAACATGCTACAGCCGTTAGAAGGATAGAAATCCAGTTTCCACGGTTAAGTGCAGCCTGTACTTGAGATTCTTTAGCATTATTATCGCTAATCTTAATGAAAGCCATACCCCCTAAGGAGAATAGAATACCAAGACCAGCTATGAGAAGAGGTAAAAGGATTGGGCCGATACCACCATAAGCATCGCCCGTAAAGTTGGCTCCCATATCGCTGATTACATAATTACCGAGAACCATCGAAGCAAGTACTGTCGCTACATAAGAACCAAATAAATCGGCACCCATACCAGCCACATCACCTACGTTATCACCTACGTTATCAGCAATTGTCGCAGGGTTTCTTGGATCATCTTCTGGAATTCCAGCTTCCACTTTACCTACAAGGTCAGCACCGACATCTGCCGCTTTAGTATAAATACCACCACCAACTCTTGCGAATAGCGCGATAGATTCTGCGCCTAAAGAGAAACCAGCAAGGGCTTCAAGTACAATCACCATTTGGCTTACACCACCATTGGCGAAATCTCCTTGCATGAAGAATTGGAACAATAAGATGAATATGATACTGAGTCCAAATACAGCCAAACCTGCAACACCAAGTCCCATTACAGAACCAGCTGTGAAAGATACTTTTAATGCCTGAGGAAGACTTGTTTTGGCAGCTTGTGTTGTTCTAACATTGGCTGCGGTAGCGATTCTCATACCGATATTTCCAGCAAGTGCTGAGAAAAATGCACCAATCACGAACGCGACAACGATAAACCAATGTGTTGTTTCAACAACAAGGGAGATAACTCCCAACAAAATACCTGCTACAACCACGAAGATGGAGAGCACTCTGTACTCTGCACTTAAGAAGGCAAGAGCACCTTCTCTGATGTAGTTGGCAAGATCCTGCATTTTTTGATCGCCTGCATCTTGTTTGTTCACCCATCGCGATTTGATGATCATCACTAGCAAGCCGATGATACCTAGAAGAGGCACTGCATAAATTAGATTTGACATAACTTAAAGTCGGTTAATTTTTTTTAAGACCCGCAAAGATAGCAGTTGAGGTCAAAAAAAGGAAAGAAGAAAGAAATGAAATGAACCGCTAAAGGATAGGTGGGGCTAATGTGTTGTTTTATAGTGAGTTAACCTAAAAAATAAAAGGTGAATTCTTTATGAATTCACCTTTATAATGGTCTAGAATAATAATGTTTTAAGGCTTTAGGCTTCCAACCCCGCCATCGACACCAATTACTTGGCCTGTTATCCAGCTGCTTTTGTTATCGAGTAGGAAAAGAGCAATCTCCGAAAGGTCTTCTGTTTCTCCATACCGACCAATTGGATGTCTTTTATTGGAAGACTCCTTCTTGTCATCCGTTCCCAATAGCTTTTTGGCTAATGGGGTGTCTGTAAGTGACGGTGCTAGCATATTTACTCTAATGCCGTTCATGCTCCATTCTGCAGCAAGCGATTTGCCTAAACCTTCTATTGCTGCTTTTGCAGTGGCAATCGAAGAATGAAAATTCATCCCCAATTTTGCCGCTACTGTGCTGAATAGAACAACCGAAGCACTATCTGATTTTTTTAAGCTTTTATAAGCAGCTTGCAAAACCTTGACGGCTCCTAGCAAATTGATGTTTAAATCATTCTGGAAGTCATCTATCGAAAGCCTTTGAAATGGCCTGAGATTGATGGTACCAGGGCAATAAACTAGGCCATCTAAAACATCTGGCACAAAACTGAAATCTGGTGTTGGTTCTGTTACATCAAGGGTAAAATGATCTACCCCTGAAATGTTCGGATTATTTCTTGAAGCAGAAATTACCTTCGCTCCTGAATTCGCCAATGATTGGGCAATAGTTTTTCCAATTCCTGAGCTTGCCCCAATAACCAATACTGTTTTTCCCTGCACTACTTCTTATTATTTATGTATCCTAAAAACTCGCTTCTTGTGGCTTCTTCTTTAAATTTTCCATGAAATTGAGCCGTAATAGTACTGCTATTTACATCTCTAACTCCTCTAGAAGAAACACATAGATGTTCAGCATCTATCACTACGGCTACGTCTTCCGTACCCATAATCTCTTTCAATTCGTTGGCAATTTGAACAGTAAGCCTTTCCTGTACTTGAGGTCTTTTAGCAAAGTATTCCACAATGCGATTGATCTTACTTAAACCAATGACCTGTCCATTAGAAATATACGCTACGTGGGCCTTACCAATAATTGGAACGAAGTGGTGTTCGCAATTAGAGTAGAAAGTGATATCCTTCTCTACAAGCATCTCATTATACTTGTACTTATTATCGAAGAGCGCAATCTTCGGTTTGTTGGCAGGATTTAGTCCGCTAAATATTTCCTTAATGTACATTTTGGCTACTCTGCGAGGAGTTCCAGAAAGACTGTCATCAGTCAAATCCAAACCCATTATTTCCATAATGTCTCTGAATTTATCCTCAATGAGGTTCATCTTCAGCTCATCGTCCATGTCGAAAGCATCAGCTTTCATCGGGGTATCGTAAGACGTGCCAACATGCTCGTCTCCAATCTCCTCTACTGTCAAACCGTTAAGCTGGGTATTCAACAAAGTTTCGTTCTGTCTCATATAATGTTACTTTCAAGTCGAGCTGAGGCTCAATTTTAGTTCTCAATAGGTTATAAATTACCACTGCAATATTCTCTGCAGTAGGGTTTAGATTTTTAAATTCTTCAACATCTAGGTTAAGGTTTTTATGATCGAACTTGTTTGTCACATGTTCTTTGATCAAATCACTTAACACCTTCATGTCATATACATAACCAGTATCAGCATCAGGCTCGCCTGTCAGCTTAATAATAAGTTCGTAGTTATGACCATGATAATACTCGTTGTTGCACTTACCGAAAATTTCTTGATTCTTTTCAGTACTCCAATTTGGATTATGCAATCTATGGGCAGCATTAAAATGCTCCTTTCTAAATACCGCTACTTTCATATTTGATTTTATCACTGAGTAAGAAGTTTGCTTACTACCTTTATTTTTCAAGAGTCCAACATTACGTCTTTTCTTTTTGTTCAACTATTAAGAAAATAAATTCAACAAAGTTAAAAGTCATTCCTTGAAAAAATCAGATGTCTTAATAATTGGAACGGGTATGGG
>CAYGKL010000068.1:0-3408 GCA_964350505.1 uncultured Roseivirgaceae bacterium
TTAAACTAATGCAGCCTTAATTATAGCATGAGCAAATTGCCAAAGCGGTACAAATTATTCGAAAGAGTTCATCTTAATTTTGAGTTGGACAGGGCTTATTGGAAACGTACTTTAAATTATGTTCAACGCCCACTTTATAATCGCCATTTATTAGTTTTCTTACTCAGCTTATTAGCTTCTTTTTCGTTGGGGTATTTGATGTATCTCGAAGGTCATCAAGAGAGGGCTTTTATGGCGGGTATTTTTCTTTTAGCCGCCTTACTTTGGGCTACTGAAAGTTTGCCTCTTTTCTCAACTTCATTGTTGATCATCGCTTTAGAGATTCTCTTTTTGGCAAATCCAGGTAAATGGGAAGGTCTAGGTTTTCAAAATTCACAATCTCCAGATTATCGAGACATACTTGCCCCCTTTTCAGACCCTATCCTGTTTTTGTTCCTAGGTGGTTTTATTTTAGCTCGGGCAGCGGTAAAAGAAGGAGTTGATAAGTCTCTTGCAAGTTCAGTTTTGAAGATTTTCGGTGAGAAGCCATCCAATGTTTTATTCGGCTTAATGCTCATTACGGCCGGTTTTTCAATGTTCATGAGTAATACCGCTACCACAGCTATGATGATTACTTTAGTCTCACCATTGTTGATCAATATCAAAGAAGATGATCCGCTCAGAATTGGATTGGTTTTATGTATTCCATTCGCGGCTAATGTGGGAGGTATGGGTACTCCAATAGGTTCTCCACCCAATGCGGTTGCAATTGGTTTTCTTAGAGCTGAGGGGATAACTATAAATTTTTTAGATTGGATGATACTTGCTGTTCCCCTAGTATTGGTCATTTTGGTTTTTGCTTGGTGGATTTTAAGGAAATTGTACTCTTCACCATTTAAAGAACTGCGTCTAAATACTCCGATTCAAAAGATTTATGGAAGAGGTTGGTTTATTGTCGTTATATTTTTTGTAACTGTTTCACTATGGTTGACTGATCAATGGCATGGATTACCAGCTCCAGTAACAGCAATGGTTCCAATTGTCATCCTCACTGCAACGGGGATTATTGATAGACAAGACTATAATAATTTAGAATGGCATATTTTGGCACTTATAGCAGGAGGTATAGCATTAGGGTTAGGAATCAAGATTACGGGTTTAGACTCCTTTATTATTTCATTTTTACCAACAGCATCTGAGTGGGTGTTTTATGTTCTTGTTTTTGCCACATTTATTTTGAGCATATTCATGTCCAATACCGCTGCCGCCAATCTTATTATTCCTTTAGCTATTTCTTTGGCTACTGTTGGAATCGGAAATGACAATGCAAGAATCGCTTATTTTGGCTTATCGATAGCTCTTACTTCAAGTTTAAGTATGGCTTTGCCTATAAGTACTCCTCCCAATGCAATCGCCTTTGCACAAGGCTTTATCAAAGCCAAAGAATTTGCTAAAGGTGGGTTGATAATCGGTGTACTTGGTATTTTTTTGATAGGAATCTTAGGTCCCTATCTAATTACATTTTGGTTTAATTACTTAAAGTAATGCCCCTTAAACCTTTCAGAAACTTGTTTTGAAAGCTCTTCCCTATGGTCGGGATGAGCAATGTTAATTAAAGACCGAGCCCTTTGCTTAAGATCCTTACCATATAAATCTGCCACTCCATATTCCGTGACAACATAATGGACGTGTGCACGGGTGGTAACTACACCTGCCCCTGGTTTAAGCACAGAGACTAACTTGCTATCACCTTTGGCAGTAGAAGAAGGCAGCGCAATGATTGGTTTTCCTCCAGGAGAGAGCGATGCCCCCCTGATAAAGTCCATTTGTCCACCAACACCAGAGTACATCATGGTGCCGATGGAGTCTGCACAAACTTGTCCTGTTAGGTCTACTTCAATAGCTGAATTGATGCTAGTCATCTTTGGCATCTTTCGAATGACTGCGGTATCATTTACGTATTGAATATCTAGCATTCGGATCATCGGGTTATCATCCACAAAGTCATAGAGCTTTCGAGAACCTATCATAAAACCAGAGACGAGATAGTCTTTATGTCTGGTTTTGAATTTATTATTGATGACTCCTGATTCAACTAAAGGAATGATACCATCAGAAAACATTTCAGTATGGACTCCCAAATCTTTATGCCCACCTAAGCAGCTGAGCACTGCATCTGGAATAGCACCAATACCCATCTGAAGAGTTGCGCCATCTTCAATCATTCCAGCTACATGTAAGCCAATTCTTTTTTCCACTTCAGTTAATTCGTGGGCAGGGTGTTCTGGCAGTTCGGCCTCTATTTCAACGTATCGATCGAATTTACTGATGTGTAATAGCCCATCTCCATGAGTTCTTGGCATTCTTGGGTTCACCTGAGCGATCACGATTTTGGCAGTATCTACAGCAGCTTTTGTCGCATCGACAGAAACACCTAAAGAGCAAAAACCATGTTTATCTGGTGATGAAACTTGGATCAATGCTACATCGACAGGAATTACACCTGACCTGATCATAATAGGCACTTCACTCAAAAAGCAAGGGATAAAGTTCGCACGTCCTTCCTTATGCGCTTTTCTAACGTTTCCGCCAATAAACATCGAGTTGACTTTGAAAATATCTTTATACTCTTCCTCAGCATAAGGTGCAGGGCCTTCGGTGTGCATCTGATAGATTGAAACATTGTAGAGTTCTGAGGACCTGGCTGTCATCGCTTCTACCAATGCAACTGGAGTGGCTGCTGCGGTATGTAAATAAATATTGTGACCAGGCTTTATTATTGAAACTGCTTCTAATGCTGAATTGACTTTCATGCTCGTATGATTTGTTACAAAAGTGTGCATTCAATATTACCCGAAAGTTGATCTAAATCATAACTTGGTAAATTATTAAGCAGTTTTTCAGACTTATTTCAGAATCAATCGTTTGCATAAAACTTTTGTTCACCTTCCTCTTCTTACCCCAACCATTACTGTATTTTTGGAGACTATAAAATAGAATCAACATGAGTTTTAAATTTAAGCATCCATATAAATTCGGTCAGGGCTATGAAAAGCCTGTGGCTTACTTCTCCATGGAGTTTGCTATCGACCAACCTTTAAAGATCTATTCAGGCGGACTTGGCTTCTTGGCTGGCTCGCACATGCGCAGCGCTTATGACCTTAAGCAAAATATAGTAGGCATTGGAATTCTTTGGAAGTACGGTTACTACGATCAAGTGAGAAAGCACAACAATGAGCTTGACGTACTTTGGCAAGAAAGACATTACAACTTCTTGCAAGAAATGGACTTCGATATCGAAGTGAGCGTGGATAATCACCCTGTAAAAGCCAAAGTTTTTTACTTAGCACCAGAGGTGTTCGGTACTGCTCCAATCTTCTTGTTGTCGACAGATCATCCAGAAAATGATCATTTGGCACAAACAATTAC
>CAYGKL010000068.1:3508-4982 GCA_964350505.1 uncultured Roseivirgaceae bacterium
TCTTCTTGTTGTCGACAGATCATCCAGAAAATGATCATTTGGCACAAACAATTACACATAAGCTATATGACAATAATATTTCCACCAGAATTGCCCAATATATTCTTTTGGGAATTGGAGGGGCGAAGGTATTAGAAGCTTTGGACCATGATGTAGATATGTATCATTTCAATGAAGCACATGCTTTGCCGGCAGCCTTCAGGTTACTGGAAAAATATGGAAGTGCGAAAAAGGTAAAAGAGAAATTAGTTTTCACTACGCATACTCCTGTAAAAGCTGGAAATGAAATCAATGATCCAAACTTCCTGCACAAATTGGGTTTCTTTAACGGGTTCTCTATTAGTGAAATAGATGAATTGGTTGGTTTGGATGAAGGCATGTTCAACCATACCCTTGCAGCATTACGCCTGTCTAAAATTTCAAATGCGGTTTCTAAAAAGCACCAAGAAGTTTCGAAAGAAATGTGGGGAGGTTTTAAGAATATCTGCGATATCATTCCTATCACCAATGCTCAAAACGCTAAGTATTGGACAGATGTAGAAATTGAGAAGGCCAGAGAAAAAGGTAACATCAAGAAGTTTATTCAGCGCAAAAAGGAAATGAAGCAAGAGTTGTTTCAACTAGTTGCTGACCAGACAGGAAAGATTTTCGACCCGAATGTGCTCACTATTGTTTGGGCCAGAAGATTTGCCGGATACAAAAGAGCTGATTTGATCGCTAGGGATGTAGAGCGCTTTGAGAAATTGTTGAACGATAAAGACAGGCCAGTTCAGATCATTTGGGCGGGTAAACCTTATCCTTTAGATCATTCTGCGGTAAGTACTTTCAACTGGTTGGTTCATTTCACCAGAAAGTATCACAATGCGACCATATTGACTGGTTATGAGTTGAGCCTTTCTGCTTTGATGAAAAAGGGTTCTGACGTTTGGTTGAATAACCCAAGAGTTCCTCAAGAAGCGTCAGGTACTTCAGGTATGACAGCTGCTATGAACGGTTCTTTGAACTTCTCCACCAATGATGGTTGGATTTTAGAGTTTGGCGAGCATGGTAAAAACGGGTTTGTAATTCCTGAAGCTGATTTGTCAACTCCAGAAGGGGAGCAAGATCAGTGGGATTCAGATCACATGATGCGCATTTTGGAAGAAGAGATTGTGCCAGGTTATTATGATAACCAAGAGCGTTGGGTTGAGATGAACTTCCAGAGCATGGCAGATGTAAGCAAATACTTCAGAGCCTCTCGTATGGCCGATGAGTATTATAAAAAGCTTTACAATCATTAAGGATTGAATTGAAATTATTAATATTGCAATGGCAGGTGAAAGCCTGCCATTTTTCATGGGGTATTAGCTCAGTTGGTTTAGAGCGCTGCCTTGACAGGGCAGAGGTCACTGGTTCGAATCCAGTATGTCCCACTTTCCAAAAGCCACCCCAAAGGTGGTTTTTTGCATTAAGCTTGTACTGGATGAGAACCAGT
>CAYGKL010000068.1:5082-13189 GCA_964350505.1 uncultured Roseivirgaceae bacterium
AGATTTCAACTTCCTGAGGGGTGCTTTAACAAAAGAAAGCTCAGAAGTATGCTGAGCTTTCTTTTTGTCGGGGTAGCGGGATTTGAACCCACGACCTCTCGCCCCCCAGACGAGCACGCTACCGGACTGCGCCATACCCCGATTTCGCTGCAAGTTTAATAATTCTGTTTTTAATAGATTAGTCTGAAAGCAAGAAATTCAATGCCTTCTTTGCTTAATGGCTTTTGTTAGAATATAAAGTCCACCTAACACTACATAAAATCCTCCAAACCAAGCAAAAGTCTTATCCACCATACCACAACAGGTAAAATAATCATAGGCTAAGGTGCCGAAATAGGGGATGCTTGTAAGTAAGAATAAAGGGATTGCCAGTTTATAACCTGGTTGTGCTTCAAGTACAAGGTGTTTTTCTTCCACAGGTATAAAAAAAATGTCCTCTAGCTTTACGGAGTCTAATATTCTATCGTTGTGCTATTTGATGAGCGGCAGGTATTAACTGTTTTTAGGTTATTGTTAAGTAGATTTTGGGAGGGCTATTTCAACCAGCAGAAAAAACATTAGCTTAACATGTTTTGATAGGCATATGCCTAAATTGGACATTGAATCTAGAATCTGACATAATGCTTAAAAAATTAACACTTACCCTATTTTCACTCATCATGATGTCCTCACTTACTATTGGTCAAGAATTAGATATTCAAGGTCACCGTGGAGCCAGGGGACTTATGCCTGAAAACACAATTCCTGCTTTTCTTAGGGCTTTAGAAGAAGGAGTAACCACGCTGGAATTAGACGTGGTCATTACAAAAGACAAGCAAGTGTTAGTTTCACATGATCCTTACATGCTCTCAGGTATTTGTTCCAAACCTGATGGAACTGCAGTGGCAAGGAATGAAGTAAAAGATCTCAATATTTATCAAATGACCTATGCAGAAGTGAAGGCTTTTGATTGTGGTAGTTTAGGAAATGCTCGATTTCCGGAACAAAAGAAAATGAAAACTTCTAAGCCACTTTTGAAAGATATGATAGAAACTGTGGAAGAGTATTTAAAGGAGCATAACCTCCCTCAAGTAGGCTATAATATTGAAATTAAAAGTGTTGTCAGTGAGTATGGAATTAGCCAACCTCAAGTAGATGAGTTTTCAAAACTGGTATTAGCTGTAATAACCGAAAGGATAGGGAACGACAGGTTTACTATTCAGTCATTCGATTTTAATGTGTTGAAGTATTTAAATCAGTCTAACCCAAAAGTAAAATTAGTGGCACTAGTTGAGAACAAAAGAGGAGTAGAGGCCAATTTGAAAGATCTCGGGTTTATTCCCTATGTCTATAGCCCTTATCATATTTTGCTAAATAAAAAGGCTGTTGCGCTTTGTCACGAAAAAGGGATGAAAGTGGTTCCTTGGACAGTTAATGATCGCAAGCAGATGGAATCTTTGATAGAGATGGGAGTTGATGGAATTATCACCGATTATCCAGATCGAGCAAAGGGTTTAACCAGATAGTTTTACCCCTTTTTTTTAAAACATTGGCTTCACGTTTTTTAGTATGGGAGAAGTCTTTATTTTTGGTGTCCCTGTGAATATGAAGCTGGTAGAAGTCAACGATAAGTCCACCGAAAAACAATTTCTGTTACTCCCAGTAAGGTTGTATAAGGATGAGGAGAATTGGATCCGTCCTTTAGATAAAGATATCAAGGCGGTTTTCGATCCGCAAAAAAACAAGAACTATAGGCAAGGCGAAGCGATCCGCTGGATTCTTCAAGACGATAAGGGTCAAACCATTGGCCGAATTGCTGCCTTTTTTATCAAAAAAATATCTGAAGCACAAGAACAACCCACTGGTGGGGTTGGCTTTTTCGAATGCATTAATGACCAAACTGCTGCATTTAAACTTTTCGATGTAGCTAAAGCCTGGTTAGAAGAAAGAGGTATGGAAGCCATGGATGGTCCTATTAATTTCGGTGATCGTAACAATTGGTGGGGACTTTTGGTAGATGGATTTTACGAGCCAAATTATCAAATGCCTTACAACTTCAAATACTACCAAAAGTTGTTTGAGGCTTATGGGTTCAAGGAGTATTTTCAACAGTACACTTATCAGCGGCCAATGGGCAGTGAGGTAGAATTGACAGATAGATTCTATGAGAAAGCTGATATTACATTGAACGATCCGGATTATGAGTTCAGATCCATTACTAAAAATGAGTTTGATAAGTCTCATGAATACTTCCAAACAGTTTATAATAAAGCTTGGGCAGGACACAGCGGTGTAAAGCCAATGACCAAGCAACAAGCTTTCCTCACCTTCAAGACGCTGAAGCCCATTGCCGATGTAAGGTTGGTTTGGTTTGCTTTTTATAAGGGAGAACCCGTTGCTTTTTTCATTTCCATACCTGAACTCAACCAACTCTATAAGCATTTAGGAGGAAAATGGAACCTCTGGAGTAAGCTTAAATTCCTTTACTTACTGAAAACTGGTGCCTGCAAAAAGGCTTTGGGTATCGTATTTGGCGTAGTGCCAGACCATCAGAAAAAAGGCGTTGAAGGAGCTTTGGTAGTGTCTTACACTAAAATGGCATGGGGGAAAGATTTTGCTTATGAGGATTTTGAGATGAATTGGATTGGTGACTTCAACCCTAAAATGATGCGCGTTGTTGAGCAAATAGGCGGCAAAAAACACAAAACGCATATTACTTACAGAAAGCTATTCGATGATACTAAAGAGTTCAAAAGAGCTCCGATTATTTAAAAAAAAATTATGAGTAAAAAATACGATGTCTACGGACTTGGAAATGCCCTTGTCGATTTAGAGTTTCAAGTGAATGATCAGTTTCTATATGATCATAAAGTAAAGAAAGGATTGATGACTCTTGTAGATGAGGACACTCAATTCAGACTCATCAATGCCATCAATCAAGCTGATTTGGTTAGAAAATCTGGTGGGTCAGCAGCTAATTCAATCATTGCTGTGAGCCAGTTTGGAGGCAGTTCCTTCTACTCATGCAAGGTGTCTTCAGATGAGTACGGTGATTTTTACCTCAAAGACATGAATGAGGCCGGAGTTGACACCAACTTGGATAACACTCCGAGAGAAGAAGGTATTACAGGTAAATGCCTAGTAATGATTACCTCAGATGCTGAAAGAACAATGAATACTTTCCTTGGCGCAACCACAGACCTTTCTGTAAAGGAGGTAGATGAAAGAGCTATTAAGGATTCGAAGTACGTTTATATTGAAGGATACTTGACCCCTTCGAATGCTGGTGTTGAAGCCATGAAGTTGGCAAAAAAGATTGCAGAAGATAATAATGTGAAAACATCAATAACCCTTTCTGATCCATCTATAGTTCAGGCCTTTAAAGGGCAGTTTGAAGATGTAATTGGTGCTTCGGTAGATATGCTTTTCTGTAATGAAGATGAAGCAATGACATACACAGGTAAAGATAACCTCGAAGAAGCTCGTCAGGCACTCAAGAAAGAGGCTAAGCAGTTTGCTATCACTTTAGGCAAAAATGGCGCAATGATTTTCGATGGAGACACTTTCATTGATATTGAACCATATACCGTTAAAGCAGTTGATACCAATGGAGCTGGTGATATGTTTGCCGGAGCGTTCTTATACGGTATTACTAATGGTATGTCTATGGCTGCTGCTGGTAAATTAGCTAGTATGGCAAGTTCTAAAGTGGTATCACAATTTGGTCCAAGATTAAAAACTCACGAGGTCCAAAGGTTGTTACACGACTTAAAATAGCATCTGATTAATAATCCGTTTATCCGTAAGGTAATCCATTAAACATTTCACCTTTTTCTTGGTGAAATCCTAGTGCTTATTTAAGTTACAATTAAAATGAAATATAAATATGATTAGAAAAATTAGCCTTCTAATGGTGTTTTTTATGGCGATTACAACTGCCATTGCTCAAAACATCGAATTTGAGGAATATGATTTGGATAATGGCCTGCACGTGATCCTGCACCAGGATAATACGACCCCCATTGTCACGGTATCGGTACTATATCATGTGGGCTCAAAAAATGAGCCTCCCGGTAGAACAGGTTTCGCACACTTCTTCGAACACTTAATGTTCGAAGGTTCTCCTAACATAGAAAGAGGAGAGTATTTCAAAATCATTCAGGCAGCTGGTGGTTCACTTAATGCCAATACTTCTAACGACAGGACGTATTATTTTCAAACACTCCCATCAAACCAAGTAGAACTAGGCTTGTATATGGAGTCAGAAAGAATGCTTCATGCCGTAATTGATTCCACTGGCATTGCCACTCAAAAAGAAGTAGTTAAAGAGGAGAAAAGACTAAGAGTAGATAATCAGCCATATGGCTCTTTGTTAGAAAAAATGCTAGTCAACTCTTATAAAGGAACTAATTATGAGTGGACACCAATTGGTTCTTTTGAAGATATAGATGCGGCTGATGAGGAGGATTTTGTAGATTTCTATGAAACTTTCTATGTACCCAATAACGCAACGCTCTCTATAGCTGGAGACATTGACAAAGCCCAAGTGAAAGAATTGGTTGCAGCGTACTTTGGTGAAATTAAACGAGGAACAAAAAATATTCCTAGGCCAAAAATTGAAGCTCCAAAACTTGATGGTACAGTAGAGGCCACTGTCTTCGACAACATACAAGTACCTGCCGTGATTCAAGGTTATAGAATGCCGCCTCAAGGCACAGAAGATTATTATGCATTGCAATTTCTTACTCAATTACTTTCTGGTGGACAAAGCTCAAGGTTCCAGAAAACATTGGTAGATGAGAAAGGTATAGCACTTGCTGTTCAGGCCATTCCTTTGGGTTTAGAGGATGGTGGATTGTTCATCAATTTTGCTCTTCCTAATCAAGGCTATTCAACAGAAGATTTAGCTGCGGAAGTAGACAAATTAGTTGAAGAGGTGAAGACCCAAGAAATTCCAGAGCGAGAGTTCCAGAAATTAAAGAATCAGATCGAGAATAACTTTATTTCAGGGTATGGTTCAGTAGAGTCTATCGCAGAGAGCTTGGCCAATTACCATGTTTATTTTGGCGAAGCCAGTCTAATCAATACCGAGATAGAGAGGTATAGAAAAGTGACTCGTGAAGATTTGATGAAAGTTGCCAAAAAGTATTTGGTGCCAGAGAATAAAGTGGTGTTAACCTATAGGCCTATGGCGGAAAAGGAAAAACCAGAAGAAACTAAGTTGAAAAAGGAAGGAGGAAATAGATAATGAAAAAGTTATTCATCATTGCGTTAGGCTGCCTTTCTTTGGCCGCTACCGCACAAATAGATAGAAGTAAGTTGCCTGAGCCAGGACCGGCTAGGGACATTGAGATTGGTGATTACGAGAAGTTCAAACTCAAAAACGGACTTACAGTAATTGTAGTAGAAAATGACAAGTTGCCTACTTTGAGTTGGACCCTTACCTTCGATTCAGGAGTAATTACTGAAGGAGACAATGCAGGCTATGCGGGTATTTTTGGTCAGGTGATGAGAGCAGGAACAGCCTCAAAATCTAAGGAGGTACTAGACGAGGAAATTGACTTTATTGGAGCTTCTCTTAATGTAGGAGCCACTTCAATGAGTGCTTTCTCGCTGTCAAAATACAAAGAAGAAGTTTTGAAAAACTTCACTGATGTATTGTTTAATCCAGCTTTTCCGGAATCTGAGTTTGATAGAGCTATCGAGCAAACATTAACAGGCTTAAAGCAATCTCAAGATAGCCCAGACGCCATTGCGGCAAACGTTCGTGGTGTAGTCAATTACGGAAAGAATCATCCTTTCGGAGAGCTTACTACAGAGGAATCCGTGAATAACATTGAGCTGGAAGATTTGAAGCAGCATTATGCGAAATTCTTCAAGCCTAATATCGCATACTTAATTATCGTAGGAGATATCAAAACCAAAGAGGCTAAGAAGCTAGTGACGGATTACTTTGGTCAATGGAAGTCAGGGGATGTTCAGAAAGAGACTTTCGAGCAACCAGCTCCAGTAACTAAAACCTCAATTGCTTTTGTAGACAGACCTTCTTCGGTACAATCAGTGATAAGCATTTCGTACCCAATA
Organism: uncultured Roseivirgaceae bacterium; assembly: GCA_964350505.1. Taxonomy (GTDB): domain Bacteria; phylum Bacteroidota; class Bacteroidia; order Cytophagales; family Cyclobacteriaceae; genus Roseivirga. The sequence continues at coordinate 11,146 of CAYGKL010000068.1, forward strand.
GACAATAAGCCTGGAACGGAAGATGTAGTGAAACTGTCCCTTTTAAACCAGATACTTGGTGGAGGAGGCCTTTCAACTAGGTTAAATATGAACTTAAGAGAGGATAAAGGTTATACCTATGGGGCTAATTCAAGCATTGGATCCAGTAGATATAGCGCCACGTTTTTTGCTGGTGCAAGCGTTCGAAATGAGGTGACTGATAGTGCTCTCAATCAGTTCATGTACGAGTTAAATAAAATAGCATCCGAAATGGTTACTGATGAAGAACTAGAGTTGGCAAAGAATTCGGCTAAGGGCTCATTTGCAAGATCGCTAGAAAGTAGAGGGACAGTAGCCAATTTTGCTCTAAGTACCGAGTTGAATGATCTCCCAGAAGATTACTATGCTACTTACTTAAAACGAGTTGATGCAATCACAAAACAAGACCTATTAGATGTTGCTAAGAAATACGTTAGACCAGATAAGGCTAATATAGTTGTAGTTGGCAAGGCCGAAGAGGTTGCTGATAAATTGAAGCAGTTTGGTGAAATCACTTATTACGATGCTGAGGGTAATGTTACCGAAGATCCTACTCAAGTAGTGCTTGCTGATATTTCTGTGGAGACAATCTTAGCTAATTATGTGAAGGCTATTGGAGGAAAAGAAGCATTAGACAAAGTTGAAACTTTAGAGTATTCTGCTGGAGCTACCTTAAATATGGGTGGGCAATCTCTAAATCTTTCTAGAACGGTATATCAGAAGGCGCCAGATAAGTTTGTGGATCTAACAGTCATACCTATGATGGGTGAGCAAAAACAAATCTATAACGCTGGTGAGGCTAAAGTAATGGCAGGTGGTCAAACCATACCAGTACAAGGACCACAATTAGGTGCCATGAAATACTCGGCTATTATGTTCGCAGAGCGATTCTATAAGGAATTAGGTTATGAGGCAGAATATAAAGGGGTTAAGAAAGTGGATGGTAAAGATGCTCATAGAGTGGATGTAGTAATTGATGGTTTCACAGTAATTGAATATTACGATACTCAGACTGCTCTTAAAATTCAGTCGGATTTAGGCGCAGCAGGTGGAACAATTAACTACTTAGACTATACCGAGTATGAAGGAATAATGCTGCCTAAGAAGATGGCGGTTAAAACTCCTCAGTTACCTGTTGCTTTGGAGTTTGTTACTAATGAAGTAAAGATCAATCAGTCAATTGATGATTCTATCTTCAAATAAGGTTAGATACTTTTGAGGAATAAAAAATGCCATCTCTTTTGGGATGGCACTTTTTTGTTCCAAGTCTTAGAATAAATCACTGGATACAATCCTCAAACCAACCTTTCAAAAGCTCGGTCTGTTCACTATTTCGGTCTTCTTTTAAGTTAAGCTGGTAGATTTGAAAGTAATGATTTCCGTCTGCGTTAAGGGCTATGGTTTTCTTTTTACCCATTCTAAGTACTTCAAGTGAGAGGTTGTCACCTGATTTTATGTTTCCTTCGAACTTTTCATTGTTGACATTTAGGACTAAGTCGTTCAGGCACAAGCATTGCTCAGCGGGTGAATCTGAAGCTATTAAATCAACCCTATTTTCAGCTAGCCTGAAGCCCAATTTGTCTTCTTCAAATTTCTCTGCTTGTGTGAGCTCAAAGTTGAACCCAAACGCATTAAGCAAAGGAGCTAAATAGGTTTCATATGGAGTCGTTCCCAAAATGATTTCATAGAAATAAGTCTGTAAGGGTTCTCCATAAACGTCCTCAGTCGCTCTCTGGTAGTCATTGAAGGAATATCCAGAAAGGTCTTCACCATGTCTTTTCCAAAGTAGACGCATTACATCATCTAGTGATTTTTGGTTTTTATATTTCAGCCTGATTCTGAGGTCGAGAACTAGTGCGGCTAAAGCTCCTTCATTATATATGGAGACTTTTCTGCCTGGTATTCCTCTTTCATAACCATCCAGCCATAAGTCGAATGAAGATTCTCCAACTGAGTAGGTCTTTCTGCCTTCATTTTCGAAATGTCTTTTAAGTAGTTTGTTCAACTCCTGAACATATTCATCGAA
>CAYGKL010000068.1:13289-18905 GCA_964350505.1 uncultured Roseivirgaceae bacterium
CATATTTTATTGTCCTGAGAGATGGACTGGCAAAGATTGGGCTATCAACAAATTGATAATAAGATTTGGCGCTCAATCTGTGTTTGTCAATTGGCTGAAGGCCAGATGCAATGCTGTAGTTTTTGGGCAAGTCAAGTTGAATTTCTATCATTTCATTCATTTTTGAGGCCTCATAAACACAGCAATTCACGGGGTTAATGTAGAGCTGCTCATCGTCTAACCAAGTGTTTCCAGCGTCCATTAATCCAGCATAGTATTCATAAACCACTGTCAATTCTTTCGCTCCGTTTAATGCTACTTCCCATTCATCTTTAGATAATTTATTCACAGAAAGTGTTTTTCCACTTGAATCGGTAGCTTTGAAATTTTTAATTCGCTTGGAGAAGTTCTGTATTTCATAGCGGCCTGGTCGCCATGATGGCAAAACTAGACTTGCTAAATCGCCCTTCAATTCGTTCATTTGCACTTTAATCTGAAGAAAGTGGGTCAGTGGATTTCGATATGAAAAATGGTATTCGAGCATGGTCTTCTTTTCTTTCAACAATTTTAAGCAGAGGTTGGCAAATAAAAAAAGAGTATCTATCTTTGCAGTCCGTTTTCAATAAGGCGTAATAAAATGAAAAGAACATTCCAACCTTCGCAAAGAAAAAGAAGAAATAAGCACGGTTTTAGAGCTAAAATGGAAACTCCAGCTGGAAGAAGAGTTTTAGCTAGCAGAAGAGCTAAAGGCCGTCACAAGTTGTCAGTTTCTGACGAAAGAAGACACAAAGGTTAATTCTTGACCTGAGGTTTATTAAATTAACCTCGTGACAGAAATTACCAAATCATCTTTGAGATCAACTTTTCCTAAATCGGAAAGACTAAATAGTAAAAAACTAATTGAGGAGCTTTTTAACGAAGGCTCCTATTTTTATTTATACCCTTTCAAAGTCACTTATTTAAAAATGGAAGAGGTTGGCCAGCCTCAGGTTTTATTTTCTGTTTCAAAAAGAAAGTTCAAATCGGCCGTTACTAGAAACAGAATTAAACGATTGATGAAGGAGGCCTACCGCCTCAATAAAAATGTTCATCTGAATTCATCCTTAGTAGTTGCTTTTATCTATACTCCCGAAGACTTGCCTCAATTTCAGTTACTGAATAAGAAAATTGGTAAGGCTCTCCAAAAATTAAGTCAACTCTAAACTCAGTGCTTTCAAGTTATTTTTGGGAATAGTTTCTCAAACAAGTCATCCGATTTACTCAAAATAGACCTTGAGAAGGCTGAATCGATCTATGTATCGTGGAGCGATTTTTGCACTATATTTATTTATAAAATTTAATTTAAACTCAAAAATATTATGAATAATACAGCAAAAATAATCGCGGGAGTTATGGTAGGTGCAGCAGCAGGAGCTTTAACCGGTATGCTTTTAGCGCCAGATAGTGGGAAAAATACCAGACGGAAAATTGTGACTACAACCAATGATTTGGTAAACGAATTGAAAGAGGAGGTTGATGAAAAAACTGGTAAGGCCAAGGATTCTTACAACAAGAATTTGGAAAGGGCGGCAACTTCAACAAAAAATGGAGTTGACCAAGCCAAGGAAAAACTAACAATATAATTTGATAAGTTGTATGACAGAACCTCTGACCAATAATCAGAGGTTTTTCTTTGTTATCCTACCATCAATATGAAAACTATTTCATTCAAAAACATGAACTGTTATCTTCCGTTATATTGCTAGAGCATTTGTTCCATGTATATGAAAAAGTCGCTAATACTTCTATTACTCTTCGCTGTTATTCTTAGTGCAGCAACACTACGGCAAAATGACAAGTATTTCGAAATACTTAAGAACCTCGACATCTTCGCAACGATGTATAAGGAGGTGAATGCTAATTACGTAGACGATCTTAACCCTAATTCTTTAATGCGGACGGGGATTGATGCTATGCTTCAGTCTCTAGATCCTTATACCGTTTATTATTCTGAAGATCAAATTGAGGATGTTAGAACAGAAAATACAGGTCAGTTCGGAGGTATTGGGGCAGTCATTGGTGAAAGAGATGGCGGAAAGGTTACAGTTATTTTACCTAACAAAGGGTATCCGGCAGAAAAGGCGGGCTTAAAAAGAGGTGATGAAATTATTGCAATTGATGGGATAGATGTTCGTAATGATTACGACAAAGCAAGTCTCTACCTTAAGGGGCAAGCATCCTCATCCATAAAGATTACTGCGATTAGACCAGGCGATGGACAATTGGAACTAGAGGTTGATTTTGAGAAAATTGAACTTCCGAATGTGCCCTATAGCGGAATGGTGACTGAGACAGTCGGATACATTAAGCTTACCGGATTTAGAGATGATGCAGGTAAAGAAGTAAAGAATGCATTGAGAGACCTTAAAAAGGAAGGGGCTACCAGTATTGTATTGGACTTAAGAGACAATGGTGGGGGGCTTTTGAATGAAGCAGTCAATATTTCAAACATATTCATCGACAAAGGACAATTGGTGGTAACAACAAAAGGTAAGCTCGATGAAATGAATGCAACTTATAAGGCACTAAATGCTGTCACTGATTTGGAAATCCCTCTAGCCGTATTGATTAATAGTTCGAGCGCATCAGCTTCTGAAATTGTTGCAGGTGTCATGCAAGATTATGATAGGGGTGTTTTGGTTGGTAGAAAGTCTTATGGTAAAGGCTTAGTGCAAAGAACATTGCCATTGTCCTACAATTCGCAGATGAAGGTCACAATAGCAAAATACTATACCCCAAGTGGTAGATGTATTCAAGCTATCGACTATGGCTCTCGGAATCCAGATGGTTCCGTTGGGAAAATTGCAGACTCTCTTCAGACAGCATTTAAAACAGAAAATGGTAGAATAGTTTTTGATGGAGGAGGGGTGGATCCTGATTTTGAAGTTGACCGACAAAAGTATTCACCTATTGCCATTGGGTTGTTGCAAGAAGACTTGATTTTTAAGTTTGGGAATGAAGTATGGAAGGAGATCGGACTAATTGAAAATGCTGCTAGTTATGAAGTTTCAGACTCTTTATACCAAGCTTTTAAAGACTGGGTTATCGATAAGGACTTTAGCTATAGCTTACCGTTGCATAATGAGATCATGGCACTCAAAACAGCTGCAGAACAGTCCGGTGAGTTGAATAATATAGCCTCGCAAATAGCTGCGTTAGAAAAGTCTTTGTTGAAAAATGTTAATGAAGATTTAGATAAGAATGTCGCAGAGATCAAATACTTACTGAAAGAGGAATTTGCAATGCGCCAATTGCTCGAACCTGGTAAAATAGAAGCTTCCTTTACTTTTGATCAAGATCTTCAAAAAGCCATTGAGGTTTTGAATAATCCAGAGGCTTATAAGCAAACATTGGCAGGGCAGTAATGGAATTATATCTACTCCTCTTTTTGATGGGGCTTATTGGAGGATTTTTAGCTGGCCTCATAGGAATAGGTGGTGGTGTCATGTATGTTTTGGTGCTTCCTTACCTACTTAATCAAATGGGCTTTCCCTCAAATGAGATTGTGCAACTAACCATTGCAAATTCTATTTTTGGAACAATGTCCGCTGCTATGGCTGGTAATATTGCGCTTTGGAAAAGGGGAGAATTCTACTGGAAAGAGGTATTGATAATTGGTTCTTTCGGCACATTAATAAGTTTATCAGTACTTTATTTCTTCGTGAATACCGGAGCTTATCAGAAAACGGAATTCAACATTATAGTGATTGTGTTAATGGTCTTCATTATTTGGAGAACACTCAACCAAGTGAAAGTCACTCGAATTGATGGAGAAGAAAAACCCACGAGCCTTTTAGGTTATGGTCTCATAGGTGGTTCTGCTGGTGCTGTAGCTGCACTTTCGGGCCTAGGAGGGGGCACGGTAATCATTCCCATATTAAATACAGGCCTCAACATGACGATGCAAAAAGCAAAGTCAATCTCTTTGGGGGTTATATTTATCACTTCCTTATCTCTCACCTTATTAAATATGTTAAGTGTTACTAGTTTTGGTGCGCTAAATAAAGCCACTGGGTATATAGTTTGGCCACTTGCCTTGATACTCTCCTTTGGGGTAGCCATAGCTTCACCTTTCGGGGTTTCCATAGCTAGAAAGCTGTCAAGTAAAACAATCAGTTATATCTTTGTGGTCTTTGTGATGGTGGTTATTGCAGATAAATTGATTCAACTCATATAATATGGCACTGATACTCAGTATTGAAACAGCAACAACTGTGTGTTCAGTTGCGATAACCAATGGCAAGGAAGTGGTTGTTGAAAGAAAGTTGTTTATTGATAAATCACATGCCAATCAACTCACCTTGCTAATCCAAGAAATAATAGAGGAGACAAAGCTATCTATGGCTGATTTAGAATGTATAGCTGTTTCAGAAGGGCCGGGCTCCTATACTGGTTTGAGAATTGGTATTTCAACAGCGAAGGGGCTTTGTTATGCACTGGGAATCCCACTCATTGGAATCAGCACCCTAAAGGCAATGGCCCGAGAGGTAATGACCAATCATTCCTCAGATACATATTTTTGTCCGATGATAGATGCAAGAAGAATAGAGGTATATACAGCCCTATATGACTCAACCCTCACGGAAATAATGAGTCCTCATCCTTTGGTGCTAGACGAATCGAGTTTTCAAGAAACTTTAGAGAGTCATCAGCTGTTGTTCTTCGGCAATGGCTCAGATAAATTCAAATCTATAGTGACTTCGGCAAATGCTATGTTTATTGAGAGTATATCTCCATCTGCTTGGGCTGTTGGGTTCTTGGCGGAGGATAGGTTTAACAACCAAGATTTTGAAGACCTAGCTTATTTCGAACCTAGCTATTTAAAAGAATTTCAAGCAACAACACCTAAAGCACTTTTATAATGGAGAATGAGATAGTTAATCGAGTGGCCAATAGTCCTTTGATTACTGTTAACCTTGAGGATTATTATAATAAAGGAGAGAGAGTGGTTTATGATTTAACTCAAAATCTCTTTCAGGGAATGATTCTTCGTGAGAAAGATTTGAGAGAGTTTGTAAAAGATCATGATTGGTCTTTATACGCTGGTAAAAATGTGGCGATTACTTGTTCTGAAGAAGCCATTGTTCCGACTTGGGCGTTCATGTTGATTGCAACCAAGTTGGAAGGTATAGCTAATATGGTGATTTTAGGTTCTGTAGAAACACTTGAGTTTGCTCTATACAAAGAGGCACTTGCTAAAATTGACCCTGAGGAGTTCACTAATAAGCCTGTAGTAATTAAAGGTTGTGGAAATTTACCTGTTCCTGAATCTGCTTATGTTGAATTGACCAGACTTCTCAAGCCTTATGTGAAGTCCATTATGTATGGAGAACCTTGCAGTACGGTACCACTTTATAAGAAACCTCGGGACCCTAAAAACTGATGATCAGTAGGTTAGAAAATACTTTAAAAAACTTTCTCAAAAGCTTGTGCTATTCAAGCAGAGCTTGCTACATTTGCATCCCGTTTGAATGAAACGGGGAACACTTGAAAAGCTGAAAAAAGAATCTCAAAAATTAATTTGATTTCTTTAGTAGCTATTAAAATTCTTTTCATTACCTTTGCATCCGCTTTTGGGATGAGAGTTTTGAGAGGGGA
>CAYGKL010000069.1:0-18881 GCA_964350505.1 uncultured Roseivirgaceae bacterium
GAGGCAAAATGTAAGATGTAATCTAGCTCTCCTGGAACGTGCACATACTTGGAAACATCATGATGATAGAATTCAAAGTTCTCATTTGGCATCAAATGCTCTATGTTCTCCATGCTTCCTGTAATAAGGTTATCCATACCAATTACATAAAAGCCTTCTTTGATAAATCTATCGCTGAGGTGTGAGCCTAGGAACCCTGCAGCTCCAGTAATTAAAACCCTTTTCATTTTGCTAGTTGTTGAAGACCAATGCCGTAGTAAATATATCCGAGATCGTTTAATTCTTCTCTGTCATAGATATTTCTTCCATCGAAGATTACTTTGTTTTTCAAGAGCTTACCTACCACGTTGAAGTTAGGTATTCTAAATTCTGGCCACTCCGTTACTAAAAGCAGAGCATCAGCATCTACTAGAGTGTCATACTCGTCTTTTGCGTAGGTTACCGTATCACCTAAATCATGGCGAGCTTCTTCCATGGCTACTGGGTCAAATACTCTTACTTTAGCACCTGCTGCTAATAGTTGATTTATGATAACAATCGAAGGGGCTTCTCTCATATCGTCAGTTTTTGGTTTAAAGGAGAGTCCCCACATTGCGAATGTCATACCCTTCAAATCTGTGCCGAAGTGCTTTTTGATTTTAGCTACTAAAACTGATTTTTGAGCGTCATTCACATCTTCGACAGCCTTTAAGACTTTCATCTGATACCCGTTTTCATCGGCTGTTTTAATCAATGCCTTCACATCTTTTGGAAAGCATGATCCACCATAGCCAACTCCTGGATAGATGAATTTTGTGCCAATCCTAGAGTCGCTTCCAATTCCTTTACGTACCATGTTCACATCTGCCCCCATAATTTCGCATAGGTTAGCGATATCGTTCATGAAACTGATTTTTGTTGCAAGCATGGAATTAGCTGCGTATTTGGTCATTTCTGCAGACGGAACATCCATGAAGATGGTTGGATGGCCGTTCAATAGGAAAGGCTTGTATAGCTTTTCCATAATTTTTTGTGCTTTTTCAGTTTCAACACCCACTACAATACGATCAGGTTTCAAGAAGTCTTGAATTGCTGCTCCTTCTTTTAGGAATTCTGGGTTAGATGCAACATCAAAGTCTAAATTTGAACCTCTCTTATCTAGCTCGTTTTGAACTGCATCTTTTACCTTTTTTGCAGTTCCAACTGGAACAGTGCTTTTAGTAACGACAACTAGATATTCGTTCATATGAGCTCCAATTTCTTTTGCTACAGCCAGAACATACTTTAAGTCGGCACTTCCATCTTCACCGGGAGGGGTTCCAACGGCAATGAAAACAGCTTCTGAATCTTGAATGTTATCCTTAAGACTTGTAGAGAAATGTAATCTTCCTTTATCAAGGTTTCTCATTACCATTGGCTCAAGTCCAGGCTCATAAATTGGCATAACGCCATTCTTTAATCCTTCTATTTTCTTATTATCGATGTCGATACAAGTAACATCAATTCCTACCTCTGAAAAACATGTTCCAGTTACTAGTCCTACATATCCTGTTCCTACAATTGTTATTTTCATAGCTTAAATTTTCTACAAACTTAATATTTGGTCAAAATTAGAAGAATATCTTTCGATCAAAAGCATCATTCTGTCGATTATTGATTAACTAAGAGGGTTAAATGTTTGAAATTCGTTTTTGCCAGTTCCAAGCATCTCTCATACTGTCTTCTAAAGTGCATTTTGTCTTCCATTTCAATAATTTTTGAGACTTATCGACTTGTGCATATACTTTTTCTACATCACCAGCTCTTCTAGGGCCCAATTCATAATTCAGTTTGACGCCAGTTGTTTCTTCAAATGCTTTAATAACTTCTAAAACAGTGTTGCCATCACCTGTTCCAATATTGATGACATCAAAAAGAGAAGATTCTGTTGATGATTCAAGAAGTTTTATACATTGGACATGAGCATCTGCTAAATCCATCACATGGATGTAATCTCTTATGCAAGTACCATCTGTTGTGTTATAATCATTACCGAAGACAGTGATTTTCTCTCGGATACCAGCTGCTGTTTGGGTGATAAATGGCACAAGGTTATTCGGTACACCAAGCGGAAGCTCTCCGATTTCCGATGAAGGGTGGGCTCCGATTGGATTGAAATATCGCAATGCAACTGTTTTTAAATGGGCACCGCTGTTTACTGTGTCTTCAAGAATTTCTTCTCCAATTTGTTTAGTGTTCCCATAAGGGCTGCTAGCAGGTTTTTTAGGAGATGTTTCTGTAACAGGTAGTTTATCAGGTTCTCCATAAACTGTGCATGATGAAGAAAAAACCAGGTTTATTACTTTACTCTCAAGCATAGCTTCCAGGACGGTAACTAGACCTGACACGTTGTTTTTATAATATTTTAGTGGATCAGCTACAGATTCACCGACCGCCTTTTTTGCTGCAAAATGTATTATACCTTCAATATGGTTTTCAGAGAAAATCTTATTCAAGAGTATTGAATCAAGTACATCACCTTCATAGCAGGTGAATGTTTTACCTGTAATTGTAAATAAGCGATTAAGTACACTTTTCTCAGAGTTCGAGAAATTATCGAGGATAATTGGGTTGTAGCCCTCCTCATGTAGACGTACAACAACATGAGAGCCAATGTAACCAGCACCACCAGTGACTAGAATATTCTTTTGCATACCTAAAAATAACCCTTCAAACTGAGTTAATTATTAAGTCCTGTTATTTTTGTGATCAAATAGTAGAAATAAAGTCTATGAATGAAAAGATAAAACAGCTTTCACAAGAGATAGAGTCGTTTGTGGCAAACTCGCAAGAGCAGCTAGAGGAGTATCGATTAAAATTTATAGGCAGAAAGAATATTCTGGCAGACTTGTTTGCTGAAATGAAGAACGTGCCCAATGAAGAAAAGAAGGCATTTGGGCAATCTGTTAATGACTTGAAGACTCTAGCAAAGGATAGATTTCAGGAATTAATAGACGGTTTAAATAAAGGTTCTTCTGGCTCCGAAGAGCATCCTGACCTCACTCTTCCTCCTATTGATTCAGAATTTGGATCGATACATCCTTTGACTGCCACTAGGAATAGGTTCATTCAAATATTCGAAAGGATTGGATTCAATGTTTCTAGCGGACCTGAGATAGAAGATGACTGGCATAATTTCACTGCACTAAACTTTCCAGAAAACCATCCGGCTAGGGAAATGCAGGATACTTTTTTCGTTGAGAAAAACCCAGATATTGCCCTTAGAACTCATACTTCTAGTGTACAGATTCGTGTTATGGAAAATGAAAAGCCACCAATCAGAACGCTTTCGCCAGGAAGAGTCTTTAGAAATGAAGCCATCTCTGCAAGAGCTCATTGTGTTTTTCATCAAATGGAGGGGCTTTATATAGACAAGGGAGTTTCTTTCGCTGACTTGAAACAAACGCTTTATCATTTTGTGAAGGAGATGTTTGCCAAAGAGACACAGATTAGATTCAGACCAAGTTACTTTCCTTTTACGGAACCAAGTGCAGAGATAGATATTTCATGTCAGATCTGTCATGGAGATGGCTGTAATATTTGCAAGTATACTGGCTGGGTTGAAATAGGTGGTTCGGGTATGGTTGACCCCAATGTGTTAGAGAATTGTGGTATCGATTCTAAAGTATATTCCGGTTTTGCTTTCGGAATGGGTATTGAGCGAATTACAATGCTCAGATACGGAATTAAGGACTTGCGGCTTTTTACAGAAAATGATATTCGCTTTCTCAAGCAATTCAATGCTTTATGATGTTAGAAAGGATTAAAAAAATAGGGGTAGTTGGAGCAGGCACAATGGGGCAAGGAATTGCTCAAGTTTGTGCAATGGCGGGTTATCAGGTTTTACTTTATGATATGAACGATGAAATGCTCAAAAGAGCTATTATTCAAATTAAAGGGAACCTTGACAAGGGTATTGAGAGAGGAAAAGTAACCGAAGACCAAAGGGATCAAACATTGGATTCTATTATGCCAATTCAGCACTTGAATGAATTGATTGCCGATTTAATTATTGAAGCTATTGTTGAAAGGCTTAACGTTAAGCAAGAGCTTTTCAAAAAGCTTGAGGAAATAAACTCAGTGACCACGATACTTGCTTCCAACACTTCATCCATACCAATAACCAAAATTGGAGCCTCCTTAAAGAGACCAGAAAATTTTATTGGTATGCACTTCTTCAATCCAGCTCATATTATGAAGTTGGTGGAGGTAATATCAGGAGTAGCAACTGATCTAGGAGTAGCAGAAACGATTTATCAATTATCAATTAAGCTTGGCAAAACGCCTGTTCATGCTCAAGATGCACCTGGTTTTATAGTTAACCGAGTAGCCAGACACTTTTATGTGGAGGGGTTAAAGGTTTTAGAAGAGGGCGTTTCAGATGTCAATGGTATCGATAGACTTATAGAGTCTAGTGGGTTCAAAATGGGACCTTTTAAATTGATGGATCTAATTGGTGTAGACACCAACTTTTCAGTTACCGAATCGATGTTTAATGCCTTTCATCAAGATTCAAAATTCAGACCATCAAGAATACAGCAACAAAAAGTTGATGGTGGTTATCACGGAAGAAAATCTGGTAAAGGATTTTATAAATACGATTAAAGTAGTTGATCTATTAGGTTTGAAATAGTCAAACCTTCTGCTTCCGCCTTAAAGTTTCTCACTATTCTATGTCTTAGAATTGGTTTCGCTACCGCTTGAACATCTTCAATATCAGGAGAGTATTTACCATTAATTAGGGCGTTACATTTGGCTGCAATAACTAAGCTTTGAGAAGCTCTTGGTCCAGCACCCCACTCAATATAGTCTTTAGTTACTTGAGGGGCTTTATCGCTTTCAAACCTAGTTTTATGCACTAGTCCAACGGCATATTCTACCACATTATCTGCAATAGGGACTTTCCTTACCAAGTGTTGGTATTCAATAACTTCTTTTGCACCCAGAATGTGATTGACTTTTGTAGTTATGTCGGAAGTGGTATTTTTTACAATATCAACCTCTGACTGAAAGCTTGGGTAGTTCAAGGTAATATTAAATAGAAAACGGTCTAATTGAGCTTCAGGAAGTGGATAAGTTCCTTCCTGCTCAATTGGATTTTGAGTTGCTAAAACGAAAAAAGGTCTATCTAAGGAGAAATGTTGGCCAGCAATGGTTACAGAATATTCCTGCATAGCTTCCAATAAGGCCGCTTGAGTTTTTGGAGGGGTTCGGTTAATCTCATCTGCTAGAATGATGTTTGCGAAGATGGGTCCTTTGATGAACTTGAAATTTCTGTCTTTATCAATTGTCTCAGCACCTAATATATCTGAGGGCATTAAGTCTGGAGTAAACTGAATTCTTTTAAAGCTCAAATCTAGTGCTGACGAGATAGTTTGGATAAGAAGTGTTTTGGCTAAACCAGGCACACCAACTAGTAAACTATGACCCTGACAAAAGACGGACGTTAATAAAAGGTTCACTACCTCATCTTGCCCGATAATAACTTTAGAAATTTCTGCCTTAAGATTTTTAAAGTCTTCGAAAAACTTATCGGCTAAGGCCACATCTGAAGAATTACTCATACTTATTGATTATTGATGATGTTGCAACGGTTATATTCTGGTGCAACCTCAATATAGACTTCTTTCATTTTGTCTTGAAGGTATTCCTGCCGTTTCTGTGCTTTTTTCATTTGAGTGGTAACTGCCTTCAGTTTTTCGTAGTCATCACTAAGGTTTGCTTTGTGTGGAGCAATTCTTTTCTTGTAGTAAATGATTCTGGCAACTTGTTCATCGGCACTGACTTGTACAGTCGTAGCTTTAGAAATTTCACCTTCCTTCATTTTATCTATTTCAAAAAATAGTTCAGGTTCTAATTGATTGGCGGGGACTCTTAATGAACCAAATTGGCCAGAATAATAGCCTCCATTCACATTGGTACTTTCATCATCTGAATATTTTTTAGCAGCCTCATCAAAGCTTATTTCTTCAGCAATAATCTGTTCTCGAAGGCTATCAAGATATTGAACTGCCTTTTGTACATCGTTTGAACTTGGTTTGGGTATGAGGAGAATGTGACGGCTATTGTATTCGTTTCCTCTTTTTTCAATGAGTTGAGTTATGTGAACACCAAATGAAGACTCGAATGGCATAGAAATTTCTCCAGGTTTCAAAGCCAAGGCAGCTGCTTCAAAAGCTGGATCCAAGGCACCTCTTGGGTTGAAACCTAGATTCCCTCCATTGGCACTTGTGGGTCCCTCTGAATTAAGAGTAGCCATGATTTCAAAACTCTCTCCTTTTAGAATCTTTTCTCTCACATCAAAAAGCCTTTTCTTCAACGCCTCAATTTGAGAAGGGTCTACTTCTGGTTTTTTCACAATTACCCCAACTTCATATTCCATGGAATATAGCGGTAAACTGTCGCTTGGAATATTGTTGTAGAACTTGCGTACTTCATTTGGAGTAACTGTAACGTCCGACAAAATACTCATTTCTTGTTCTTGTACTTGAAGCTGCGCCTCAATATCGGGCCTCAACTCTTCCATTATTTGATCCAAGGATTTACCGTAAGCCTGCCTAATGGCGTCTTCTGAGCCGAATCTTTGCATAATTTGTTGAGCCCTTCCTTGAATTTCATAATCAACACGAGAATCATCTATTATCACAGAGTCAATTTCCGACATGGCCAGCATAATCTTGTTTTCAACCATTTGTCTTAATAATAGGCAGCGAGCATCGCCATCAAATTGTACAGCATCTGGACTACTTAAAAACTGTAAGTAGGCTGCTTCTACATCGCTTTTCAAGATAATCTTGTCATCGACTTTTGCGATGATTTTATCTACAACTTCTCCTTGTTGAGCTCTAAGGTTCATGCCGAACACTGAGAGCAAAACCGCCACACTAGCGATATATCTTGTAATCTTCATTTTCTTTAGCTTTTTGAAAAATGTCGTTTTCTAGGCCTTTCGCCAAGGCCACTTTTCGCTTGTTCAAAATAATGTTTTTGATATCCTGTCTCACAAACTCCAACGGTGAGATCTCTTCGGAAATTTTATATTCGTCAATTTTCAGGAGGTAAAGATAGAGAGAATCTGTTTCTTCGACATACCTAGAATTCCTCAAGAATTGAATCTTATTGGTGATAGTTGAATAAGGTGAATTTTTTGTAATGTCATCAAACTTTAACCAGGTGGAATCTTCTAGAGAATAGGTACTGGCAAATTGAAAGGCATAATCTTTAAGGGCGTTAAAGTCTTGAGGCCTGCTTGATTTTATCCACCTTCTCACGTCATCTTTTTTAGGTGCCTGCTGATTAATTTTTAGAAACCTGCCTCTGATGATATTTTGTCTGAGGTAGAAATTCTCCTGATTTTCAGCATAATAATCAAGAATTTCCTGTTCACTCACTGTGGTATCTAAAGATTGTTGAACCCTAAGTTTCTGATATTCATATGAAAGTAAAGTATATCTGTAGTCAGCTACTTTTCTTTCAATTTCAGATTGATCAATTCTTACATTGGTATTGGCTTCTTTGATTAGTAGCTCCTTTTTAATCCAATTTCTAACAAACTGGTCAGTGATGGATGCACTGTCTTCTTTAGACATTCCCGGTTCTATTAGATTGGCAATGTCTGCTTCAAAAAGGAACGTATTGCCTACACTTGCTACAAGAGTTTCACTATTGCCATTACTTGGAGAAGAATCATTAACAATGTAATCGCATGAACTTAGCAACAGTAAAGCGGTAAAAAATATGTAAAGTTCGCGTTTCAATTAGTTATAAGTGTTCTAAGCTCTTTTTTGAAAATTTTAATCTTCGCTGATCCTCTCAATTCTTTGATCCAAGCTGCATCCAAAGCCTCTTGATAGTCAGCCATTACAATGCCTTTAATTTCATCGAATGCCTGAGGTCCTTCACTTTGCCAACCTAGGTTCAAGCATTGACTCATTCCATCATTAGTAGCTACCCAAAATCCTTCTTTGAGCTTAACAGCTTCAAAATTAGAGAATTCACTTGCCAATAGACTTCTTTTAGCAATTTTTAACTCCCGTGTGTTTTCATTTCCCAACTGACTCATAATAAGGGATTCTGCTTTGGAAAGAGAGTCTTTCAGAATTTGGAGTTGGCTAATTTCATTGAGTAGAACTGAAGAGGAAGAACTCACCAAAAGGCAGTTAATTCTCTCTCCAATGATGTAGTCTTTTGTGTGACTATTATAGAAATTATGAAGCCCTGAACTATCCTGAACAGCTTTGTCCCAAACTTTTTGCTGCATTATTTCGAACAGCAGCAAACCCTCTTCATACTCCTTCATTAAGAAACGATATTCAGGGTATTTGATAGGTGCAATTGAATCTTCGTGTTCAATGATAAATTGCTTTTCAAATTTTTTATAAAACTCCTTAAGTTGATCCTCAGAATAAATAATTTTGAAGCCTGGAAGGTCTTGAATAAAACTCTTGACTGTAGCGGATTTTCCACCATGTTCGAAAAGCTTTCTTTGAGCAATAGCTTGAGTTAAAATTTCCTCCTTGTTCTTTCCGCTGATGGATTTGAATATTACTCGTACAGAATCTGTATTCTGATTAAAACCATTTTCAGCCTTTAACTTTTTTAAGAGACTTTCTTCTTCTAGAATGTTTCTTCCCATTCTTTTCAATAGACCAGCAATTTCCTCCCTTTTTATTTCATAAGGTTCAATAGGCTGAAAATCATCGAGTTTCACAATATGCCAGCCAAACTGTGTTTCTTGAGGTTTTGTATAAAAACCTATTGAATCTATGGAATAGGCAATCTCTAAAAAGTCATCTGGCAGTTGTTTTAGACCAGCCCAAGGAAGCTTTCCCCCATCTTGTTTTGTGCCTTGGTCATCGGAATATTTAAGTGCCATGTCACTCCATTTAGAACCATTGCGCAATGAATCATAAACTTCTAAGGCTCTTTTATAAGCTGCCTCAGCACCTCGTTGTTTCGTGAAGAAGATATGCGATGTTTTGACTTTTCCACGATTCTCACGCTTAGCGTTTACATAAATTAGATGATAACCAAAGCTGGAGCGGACAACCTCAGATACATTTCCAACCGAGGTTTTGTAGGCGCCATCTTCAAAAGGAGCAACCATGTGCATGGCGGTGAACCAGCCCAAACTACCACCTCGTTGTGCACTACCATCTTCAGAATATTTCCTTGCTACTTCCTCAAACTCGGGCCTAGATCCGATAGTCTTTCTTAAACTGTCCAAGAAGTTATACGCCTTTAAGGTATCTGATGGTGAAGCAGTGGGTGCTACTTTAATCAGAATATGAGAGGCGTTTATATCGGATTTCATCCGATTATAGGTTTCTTTAATCAGCGCTTCTTCTGATTTTGGGTTGTCTAGATAAGGCTTTTTAATCTGAGAAACATACCCTTGAAGCTCATTCTGAAAGGTTGCGGTTGTATCCAGTCCAGCCTGCCGAGCCGCCTTTACTTTCAGTTTGAAGTTAATGTATTGGTTCAGGTAAGTCTCTAGAGAGTCGAGTACAATGGGGCTATCTTTCTGTCGATTTTTGTTGAAAGCATACAGAAGTTCATCCGCTTCAATTTCGGTTCCATCAATTGTAGCCACTACCTGAGAGTGAGCTTGAAAAATTAATGAAAAGAACCCCAGAATTGAGATAATAATGGTTGAACGGAATGAGTGCATTTCCATAGAAAAATTAAGCTTCCAACTTTTTAAACATGCGAAGGGAGTTTCCGTCAGGTGTAGATTTTAGCTCAATATTATCCATGATTTTCTTTACAAGCATAATACCAATTCCACCCTTATTCTTCTTTTTAATGAGGTCTTCTAAATTGGGTTCGCTGTAGTTAACAATATCGAAGGAGTGACCTTGATCTACTATTTCGAACCAAACACCTTTGGACTCAAAACTAATATTGAGTTTCACACTTTCCATAGGGTTTGATTGGTGACCATGAATAATAATGTTAGCGCAGACTTCATCAACAGCCAATACCATCATATTGGTTTCTATGTCCGGAATGTGATGCGTGTGCAATACTTCCGTGACGAACTTACGCATTAGCCTAAGCTTGTTTTTGCTACTTGGTATGTCGAAACTATATGCCATTGAGTACTCCTTGTGCCTCTTCTTTATTCTCTTTAATTGTCAGTAATTGATCTAAGCCTAAAATCCCAAAAACCTTTAAAACTTTGTCTGAAAGTCCGAAAAGTACAAAGTTGATTGAGTTGGCTGAGATTTCTTCGATATAGGACATGAAAACACCAAGTCCGGCTGAAGAGATATAGTTAAGATTGGTACAGTCGATGAGTATGTTACGATGTTCTTCATCAAACGCTTCTCTAATTGCCTTATCTAGGTTTATGGCTGAGCTAGCATCTGCTTCACCTTCTACGGAGATTAGCATGTAATTGTTTTCTTGCTCCTTTTTAATGTCAATCATCTCTTTATTGTCTACGTGTATCAGTTAAACTTGATCACCACCATGGTGTAATCATCGTTCAGGTCTTTTGTTCCGCAAAACTCATAGAGCTTGCTAATGAATATTTTTTGAATCATCACCGGATCGTAGTGAGCGTTTTTCTCTAGTAGTGATTTCATTTTATCAAAGCCAAACTCTTCACCTTTAGCATTTGTTGCTTCAGAAATTCCGTCTGTGTAAAGCACTAAAATGTCATCCTTTTCGAAATCTAATTCATTGATATGGATGAATTTCTTAAATGAGTCATTTCTTAAAATTCCGAGACCAAGCCCTTTGTTTTGGAAATACTCAGCAGTATTCTTACTCTTATCGTAATACAAGGTTGGGCAATGTCCTGCACGTGCAAACTGCATTTTCTTACTTTTTGTATCTAGAATAAAGTAAGTGAGGGTAATGAATGAAGTCCTTTCTAAACATTGGCTCAAGGCTTTATTAGACCTGAATAGAAACTCGTCTGCCGGTAAATCTAATTGAGCTAGCGACTGGAAAATTCCTTTCATTTGAGACATGTGAAAAGCGGCAGAGGTGCCTTTTCCCGAAACGTCACCAATTACAATGGCAAATCTATGGTCACTTAATTGGAAAGTGTCATAGTAATCGCCACCGACTTCCGCGGCAGCAATTGTGAAGGCATGGATGCTAAAGTTCTCGTCATGATTAAGCTTTTCAGGCAGGAGTGCTCTTTGAACACGCTTGGCAATGTTTAGTTCCTCTTTGTAGCGTTCGTTCGAAATGGCTTCACCCATTAGCTTGAAGTTCTCAATAGAAACACTTGCCTGACTTGCGAAGGTGTTGATGATGTTGATCATCTCCTTATTAAAACCATCGCTCACTTCATTCAGTAAATACATAAAGCCACTTACGCGGTTCTGAACTGTGAGAGGAACTACAAATACAGATTTGAAATTAGACCGTTTAAGAGTTATTAAGACTCTGTCAGTATCTGAGTTTGCATTGCTCAGTGGGTTTTTAATTACGGTTCTACTCTTACTGCTGAAAATCTGTTCTTTTACTTGATTGACGCTCTCACGAGTGATGTTTCTATTAATGAATTGGGTTGTGTTTGCATCTTTGTTCACTTCAATCCACCCTGCATCTGCATATACCGCATTCATAGATGAGGTAAGAAGAATATCGAATATTTGCTCTTCGCTTTCTCCACTTTGAATGGATTGACTCAGTCTTTGGAAGTTGATAGCTTCTTCCATCTTTCTTTCGAAAACCGATGAAGTTGGTAGGTTGAAAAGAATAACCAACAAGGAGAATACACTATAGAATAACAGGAATGCAAAGAGTACAATGATGAAGAGGTTCCCAATTGGGTTGAGGAACGACATTGATTCAGGAGGCGCTACAAAAAGGTCTGCAAAGAAATAAAAGATATAAATGGTAATGAGAATGATGAGCAGAATGCTTTTCCATTTTTGCTTGAAATTCAAATAGGCCACCCATTTTAGGTTTCCTGAAAGAATGATTGATAGTAGAGCAAGAATGATGAATAAGACTTCGAACAGTAAGCTGGTTTGAAGACCAAGACCCGTAAGGTTAAAGAAAATAGAGGCAATAATTAATGCTTCGAAGGTATTCCAATAAATGACAAGCCTTTTCGATTTTTGATAAAGGATTAGCTTCTTCCAAACGGTGAAGGTGGAAATGAGGAAGACTGAAATGATGGCTTTGTTAATGCCAGAGACCACCACATTCAAGAAGTCATTCTCTGCCAGTGTAGAGTCAGCAATGGAGGAATAGAAAAGTCTAAAGGCAAGTGATATAATGGTGGTGATCAAACCTGTTGCAAACACTCGCCAGAGTAAGTCTACAAAGTTGCCGTTATCTACATTTCTGACCTTAAACCTATAATAGAGAATGATGAAAACATAGAAGAAGTCTATGAGTAAAATGGGTACTTCTTTGCTAATACCCAAGTCTACCCCGCTCTTGAATGCTAGAAGTTGGAGTACGTCAATAAGCGATACAATGAGCCAAATGAGTATGGCTAACACCAAACTCAGGCGCATGTAGAACTTCGGAGTGAGTTTTAAGCTTTTTGACATGGAACGGCCGAAGTTACAAATTATACCATTCGATTGATATCTACTCGACTTTTAGCGCAAACGTAAACCCAATTCAACCAATTGATCTTCCGCAATTGCAGAAGGAGAATCTATCATTACATCTCTTCCAGAAGTGTTTTTAGGGAATGCGATGTAGTCTCTAATTGTTTCTGAACCACCAAACATGGCACAAAGTCTATCGAAACCGAAAGCAATACCACCATGTGGAGGTGCTCCATATTCGAAGGCATCCATCAAGAAGCCAAATTGTGCTTTTGCCTCTTCATCAGTGAATCCAAGGTGCTTGAACATGAGTTGCTGAGTAGCTTTGTCGTGAATTCTTATGGAACCACCTCCAATTTCAACCCCATTAATCACTAGGTCGTAGGCGTTAGCTCTCACACTTCCTGGGTCAGTATCAAGCAGTTTTAGGTCTTGCTTTAATGGAGAGGTAAATGGGTGATGCATGGCATGAAATCGCTCTGTGTCTTCATCCCATTCTAATAGAGGGAAATCAACCACCCAAAGCGGCTTAAAATCATTTGATTTTCTTAAGCCTAATTCCGAGCCCATGAACAAACGCAGTTCATTCATTTGTTTGCGAGTAGAAGCTGTATTACCAGAAAGCACAAGTATCAAATCTCCTGCGGCAGCACCAGCTTTTTCTGCCCATTGTGCCAAATCTTCTTGAGAGTAAAATTTATCTACAGAAGATTTGAAGGTGCCATCAGCATTGCATTTTACATAAACTAAGCCTTTGGCTCCAATTTGCGGACGCCTCACATAGTCTGTCAATGCATCTAATTGCTTTCTTGTGTATTCTGCACATCCTTTAGCGCAAATACCTATTACTATTTCGGACTGATCGAAAATACTAAAGCCTTTGTTTTGAGCTACGTCATTCAATTCTATGAATTCCATTCCAAAACGAACATCAGGTTTGTCGCTACCATATTTGCTCATGGCATCGGCATATGTCATTCTAGGAAATTCGCCTAGTTCAACACCTTTAATGTTGCTGAAAAGGTGTCTTGTCATTCCTTCAAATGTGTCGAGCACATCATCTCGATCTACAAAAGACATTTCGCAGTCTATTTGAGTAAATTCAGGCTGTCTGTCGGCCCTTAAATCTTCATCTCTAAAACACTTCACAATTTGAAAGTATCTGTCGAAACCAGAAACCATAAGCAATTGCTTGAAGGTTTGGGGCGATTGTGGTAAGGCGTAGAATTCACCCTCATTAATTCTCGAAGGCACCACAAAATCTCTGGCTCCCTCTGGAGTAGATTTGATCAAAACAGGCGTTTCTACCTCAACAAATTGTTCATTGGCCAAATAGTTTCTAACGGCAATGGCCATTTGGCTACGCAGCTCAAGTTTTCTTCTAACCGTACCTCTTCTTAAATCGAGATAGCGGTATTTCATTCTTAATTCTTCTCCACCATCAGTTTCATCATCAATAACAAATGGAGGCGTCTTTGATGCGTTGAGTATTTCTAGGCTTTCAACATCTATTTCAATGTTTCCGGTCGGCATTTTGTCATTTTTCGCATACCGCTCAATCACCTTGCCCTTTACTTGAATTACAAATTCACGCCCTAATTTTCTGACTGTCTCAATCACTTGTGCATTAGATCTGCCTTCTTCAAAAGTCAATTGAGTAATGCCGTATCGATCTCTTAAATCGACCCACATCAAGCCTCCTTTATCACGAATTTTCTGAACCCAACCCGATAAGGTTACCTCTTGTCCAATATGTGCTTCTCTAAGTTCTCCGCAATTATGTGATCTCAGCATACTCCTGTCTTAAAAATGAGTGGCAAATTTAGCAATAGTTTTAGCATTTGGGCTTAATATTGACCTGAAAACGAAGCTTATGGAACTCAGTATTCATTCAGACGATCACTTTATGAAGCAAGCCTTTAAACAGGCTGAAATGGCTTTTGAGAAAGGCGAAGTTCCTGTAGGGGCGGTTATTGTAGCTGAGAATAGAATTATTGCCAAAGCACATAACATGACAGAGCAGTTGACAGACGTTACTGCTCATGCGGAAATGCTGGCCATTACGGCTGCCTTTGATTCTATTGGAGGAAAATATCTGAATGAATGTACACTTTATGTAACTTTAGAACCTTGCGTTATGTGTGCCGGTGCATTGTATTGGGCTCAATTGGGAAAATTAGTTTATGGTGCAACTGACGGCAAGAGAGGTTATTCACTTCAACCTAAAAATCTACTACATCCGCGAACAGAAGTGGTGAAAGGTTTGTTAGGGAACCAGAGCGAAAGCCTTTTGAGGCAATTTTTTGCACGACTTAGATAAAAAAATAATTTTTGTTGAATCATAAAAATCAAACAACATGGCATTTGAATTACCAAAATTACCTTACGCCTACGATGCGCTAGAGCCGCATATAGATGCAAGAACAATGGAAATACATCATGGCAAGCACCATGCAGGATATACCAATAACTTGAACAGCGCTATTGCTGGAACTGAAATGGAAGGCAAAAATATTGCTGATATTTTGGCTAACCATACTGACAATGGTGCTGTAAGAAACAATGGTGGAGGGTTTTATAATCACTCTTTGTTCTGGTCTATCATGTCACCAAATGGTGGTGGTGCTCCTTCAGGCGATTTAGCCGATGCGATCAATGAAGCTTTTGGTTCATTTGAAGGTTTTAAAGATGCTTTTTCAAAGGCGGCTGCTACAAGATTTGGTTCTGGTTGGGCTTGGCTCTGTGTACACTCCGGTGGAAAAGTTGAAGTTTGCTCTTCACCAAATCAGGATAATCCATTAATGCCAAATGTAGGTTGTGGTGGTCACCCAATCTTAGGGCTTGATGTTTGGGAGCATGCTTACTACTTGAATTACCAGAACAGAAGACCTGACTACATTTCAGCATTCTTCAATGTGATCAACTGGGACGAAGTAAGCAAAAGATACGAGGAAGGTAAATAATAGTATTTATCTCGAATAAAAAGTAGAAGCCCAACTCTCAGAGTCGGGCTTTTCTGTTAATAATTCTTTTGTTTTTTCTTAAGCAGAAGCTTCTTTAATCATTTCTTTTATTTGCTCTGGGCTTATGCTTTTAGACATAGTTTCCGAATGTTGTGTGATGTCCAGGCCATATTCTTCTGCTACATCATTAACTCTCATTGGAATAATGAGATTAGTAATCTTAAAGAAAAGGTAGGACAGTCCGAAAGTAAAACCACCAACAAGGAAGATAGAGGCTATATGTCTTAAAAAGGTGGTAGGATCTCCGTAAATCAACCCAACATCTTTAGCAAAAACTCCGGTTAAGATCATGCCCACAATACCTCCAACGCCATGGCATGGGAAAACATCGAGCGTGTCATCAATACCAGTTTTGTTTTTGTAGTAAACCACAATGTTGGATACAATAGCAGCTGCTACACCTATAAAAATACTTTGACCAATGGTGACAAAACCAGCGGCTGGAGTAATGGCCACTAAGCCCACAACTGCTCCGATTGAAGCTCCCATACCTGAAATTTTTCTGCCCATAACAGCGTCATAAAGTACCCACGCTAACATTGCTGCAGCTGAGGCAACGGTTGTTGTTGCAAAGGCTAATGCTGCAGCTGAGTTGGCGCCTAATGCAGAGCCAGCATTAAAGCCGAACCACCCAAACCACAGTAATCCTGTTCCAAGCAGAACAAATGGAACATTATAGGGCTTATGAGCTGCCCCATGATTCTTTCTTTTACCCAAGATAATGGCTGCTGCAATGGCCGCAAAGCCAGCTGACATATGAACTACAGTTCCTCCAGCAAAATCTAATACCCCCCACTTTCTAAGGAAGCCATCAGGGTGCCAAGTCATGTGCGCTAATGGACTGTAAATGAAAAGACTAAAAAGAATGATGAATAGTAGAAAGCTCGAAAATCTTACTCGTTCGGCAAAACTACCTGTAATTAAAGCAGGAGTGATGATGGCGAACTTCATTTGAAATAAAGCAAAAAGTACAAATGGTATGGTTGGTGCCAAGTCGGCTTGAGTTGCACCACCTACACCTTTGAAGAAGGCAAATGTTCTTGGGTCACCAATAAAACCACCAATGGAATCTCCGAAGGCCAAACTAAAGCCAATGCAAACCCAAACTAGAGTGATCACGCCCATACAGATAAAACTTTGGAGCATGGTGGAGATCACATTTTTTCGATTGACCATTCCCCCATAGAAGAACGAAAGGCCTGGAGTCATGAAAAGTACGAGTCCTGTTGCAGCTAGCATCCAAGCTGTATCGGCTCCTGAGATATTGGGATCAGAAAAACCATCCCCAGCTCCTCCAGTGTCAAATAAAGAGATAAGAGCGATGATGATCAGCAGGGAAAAACCTGGAATCCATTTTTTACTCATTTTGCTCATTTTGTCAGTTCGATTAATTGTAGGTTGATTTGAGGGCTAACTGCCTTCATAATTATGTAAATTAATTGAAAATGAGATATTTATTGATCTCTTGAGAATCAAAATGAAGTAAATCGATTGAAATAGGAGTTTTCCAAAAAAAAGAACGTCACTCACAAAGTGGGTGACGTTCCGTTATTGAATGTTCGTTTTTTCTAGTTCAGCCTTTTGCTGATCTCATCTATTTTTGGCTTCGCATCCTCACGGCCAAGGTCGAATGCCTTTTTGTAGGAAGTCAATGCCATTTGATAAGTGTTTTTCTTTCTAGCAGGAGCCAATTGAGTTCTTTTCGCAGCTAAGGCGTATGCTTCCCCTTGAGTGAAATAAGCATCTGCCTCACTAATCTGAAAACTAGTTCTCAGCTCAGCAATTTGACTTTCCAACATTTCAAGCTCCAAAGTTTTAGCCTCTATTTGATCATCTTGGTTAGCAATAGTCTCTTTCTGGAGGGTATTCATTACCACTAGTTTTTGGTTGTTGTCTTTTTCAGATTTCAACTGAGACTCAAGCGAAGCAATCTCTGTTTTGCGTGTTTCCAAGTCGGCCTTTAAAGTTTTGATGGTTTGAGCATAAGCATTCTGAGCAGTTTTCGAATCCTTAATAGTCTTCTCTAATTTGCTGATTTGTAAACCTGTTTGCCCAACATAGTTTTTTAAGTCACTCATTTGAGATAAAAAGTCATCATGCTCATCTGAGTTCTCAAGGGTTACTTTTAACATTTGTCTACTCATGTTAATGGAATCCATCAAACTCATGGCATTCATTAGAGTAACAGATGCCTTTTGCGTATTTTCTAATTCTGCTGAGACACTATCTAGCCTAGTTAAGAGTGAAGTGTTTTCAGACATTAACATTTCTTTTTCCTGATTGCAGCTCATAACAACGATGGCCAACACGGGAATAATAAGGTATTTTTTCATTTTTGGTTTCAATTCATGCATTGGACGCATGAGAAAGAAAAGGTCACATGTGGGATGAAGAAATATTTTTAAGCTTCTTTTTGCTCAAGTAAAACCTTTAACTCAGTGAGCTCATCCCTTAACCTAGCAGCTTCCATAAAATCTAGTTCTTTAGCTGCTTTCTCCATAGATTTTTGCGTTTTCTGAATCATCTTTTCTAAGCCAGCTTTACCCATATAGGCCACAACAGGGTCTGCGGCTACTGAATGTTCTTCGCTTTCTACATAGTAGTTTTTTCTATTCTTTTTGGAATCAGCCACACTGGTTTGGTTCATAATGGCCTCCTTAGACTTCTTCACGGTAGTTGGTGTAATACCATGCTCCAAATTATAAGCGATCTGAATATTTCTTCTTCTGTTGGTTTCGTCAATGGCGTCTTGCATGGAACCGGTGGTTCGGTCTGCATACATGATCACTCGTCCATTTTCATTTCGAGCAGCCCGGCCAATGGTTTGAATCAGTGATCTTTGATTCCTCAAGAAACCTTCTTTATCAGCATCCAATATGGCAACGAGCGAAACCTCTGGTAAATCGAGCCCTTCACGCAGAAGGTTCACGCCTACCAGAACATCGAATACACCCAACCTCAACTCGCGAAGAATCTCTACTCTATCTAAAGAGCTAACTTCTGAGTGAATATATCTCACTCTTATGCCTGCTCGCTCGAGGTATTTAGTGAGTTCTTCAGACATTCGTTTGGTTAAGGTGGTTATTAAAACACGTTCTTCCTTTTTAACTCGAATGTCAATTTCTTCCAATAAATCATCAATCTGGTTGGCGCTTGGCCTAACATCAATGATTGGGTCTAGCAGTCCGGTTGGGCGAATGATTTGCTCAACTACTTCGCCATCGGTTTTGGTCAGTTCATAGTCGGCAGGGGTTGCCGAAACGTAAATTACTTGCGCAGTTAAGGCTTCGAACTCATCGAACTTTAGCGGACG
>CAYGKL010000070.1:0-2346 GCA_964350505.1 uncultured Roseivirgaceae bacterium
GGGATTTCAAATCAGATGTCTACCTCACTTTCGCCTTCTTAATCAATCTAGCGAAGACACCTGGAAAGAATCGCTTCACATACACTGCATAAGCTTCTTTACCGATATAAACTTCCCGTTTTTCCTTTTGAATGGCCCTCAGAATTTTTCTGGCGCAGACTTCAGGTGAGATTCCCCTTTTATGCGTTTCATCAACTTTCCCGTTTGGAGAGCCATCACCTTTGAGGGCTACCTGAGAAAGCTTGGTGCCTATAAACCCTAAGGCCAAAAGCGTGAATTTTATTCCTTTGTCTTCCAATTCAGCACGCATGCTGTCGAAAAAACCATGCAGGGCATGCTTGCTTGCGGCATACCCTGATCGCCAAGGCGTTCCGAATTTGCCAGTTACACTTGTAACGGTGGCGACCAATCCGGTGCCTCTTTCCAGCATATGGGCGACAACGGCCTTGGTCAAAGTGATGGTGCCCAGATAGTTAATGTCCATGATTTTTCGGTCAATTTCCAATTGAGTGTCCATGGCCATCGATCTTTGAGAGACGCCACCGTTGTTGATGAGGATATCAACTTGTCCGAAAATAGTCAGTGCTTGTTCGGCTGTTCCTTTCAGCTCATCTGCTTTTTCTAAATCGAGCGGCAGGCATTCGATTTTAGCTGTTCCCTCATTCTCAGCTTTTACTCTTTCAAGTTCTGAGGCTCTTCTGGCAGAAATGATCAGGTTGACAGGTTGATTTGCTAATTGTCGAACAAGTGCTTCTCCAATGCCTGAGGAGGCTCCTGTGAGCCAGATGGTTTTGTTATGTAGTGATTTCATACCCCTCCGCCCTCTGGGCACCTCCCCTTTGAGGGGAGGTGTTGTGCCAGAGGTTATTTTTTCAAGTAAGTTACAAAGTCAAAATCATATTGGTGCTTTTCATCTGCTGGGTGATGAACACGGGTTTCTTCTTGCCACTCTTGGTGATCGAATGCTGGGAAGAAAGTATCAGCACCTTCAATCACTGCATTTACTTCTGTGATGTGCATTTTATCGACTAATCCTTTGTCCAATGAATCTTTGTAAACCACTCCACCTCCAATGATAAAGACTTCTTCTACTTTCAGTTCATCTTTGGCAAGGTCGAAGGCAGCTTCAAGACTGTTGACAGCATAATGATCTTTGGGTGCTTGATAGTCTTCTTGTCTGGTCACAATGATGAAGGTTCTTTTAGGGAGTAGTCCTGGGAGGGAATCGAAGGTTTTTCGCCCTAAAATTACTACATGATTTAAAGTAACCTGTTTGAAAAAACGAAAGTCATCGGGTAATCTCCAAAGGAGGTCATTGTCTTTGCCAATGGCATTGTTCTTGGCTTTAGCTACAACGATGGTTTTAATCATAAGCTGTTCCCTCTTAAGAATTCTTCAATTTGCATTCTCTTTTTACCTTGCATTTGTAACTCTTTGATGGATAGGTCACTTCCACCTGTCTGCATATGCAAATAGGTTTTATTATCGGTTTTATAATCTCCTGATTTTTCTCCAGCCTTTGATAAATCTAGCTTTTCGGCAGCATAAATTTTGAACTGTGTGCCATTGATTGTCGTCCAAGCGGCAGGATATGGTGAGAGGCCACGAATAAAATTATAAACCTCTTCTGATGATTTAGTCCAGTCGATCTCACAAGTTTCTTTAAAGATTTTAGGGGCATGTTTAATCTCCCCACTTGTGTCTTGCGGTAATTGCGGATAGTCACCCGATTGGATGGCTTGCACCGTTTTAAGCACCAAATTCGATCCTCTGTCCATCAGTCTGGCATAAAGATCACCGACATTATCATCCTCTTCGATGTGTTCTTTTTCTTGAAAAATGATGTTGCCAGTATCGATCTCATGCTTAAGGAAAAAGGTGGTGACTCCTGTTTCTTTTTCTCCGTTAATAATAGCCCAGTTGATAGGCGCTGCGCCACGGTATTGTGGCAGGAGGGATGCATGCAAGTTGAAAGTGCCAATTTCTGGCATATCCCAAACCATTTCTGGCAACATACGGAATGCAACTACAATCTGCAGGTTGGCTTGGTAACTTTTAAGTTCTTCAATAAACTCAGGAGATTTGAGATTGGTAGGTTGAAGCACTGGGATGTTTTGAGAAACCGCATAGTCCTTCACTGGCGATGTGGCCAGTTTTTGTCCTCTGCCCTTTGGTTTGTCTGGAGCAGTAATGACGGCCACCACATTGAAGCCGTTTTCAACTAGTATTTGTAAGCTTGGCACCGCAAATTCTGGAGTGCCCATGTAAATGATTCGGAGTTCTGTCATTCAGTTTTTGTCTGAGCTTCAAAAATAACTAAAGGAGGTTAGCTTTCAAGGTTAACTT
>CAYGKL010000070.1:2446-15546 GCA_964350505.1 uncultured Roseivirgaceae bacterium
GAGGTGCCGATAGGCGGAGGGGTCATTCAAAGTCCTTATACAACAAATACTTCTTCCGCATGGCTTTGTATTCATTGAGCTTAGGTTGCCAGGTAGTTTTAATTTGCTCTTCTGTCCAGCCAGCTTCCACTTGCTTGCGGAATTCTTTAGTGCCAGAAAGCAAGTCTATATAATCTCTAAAGAAGGTGGTATCATCTTTCAACGCTTTGTGGTATTCAATCAAGTATTTTAATGTTAGTTCACGTGGGGCATCAGTACCAACAAAACTTTGGCCGTAACATTCCTGGCCTTCCAAAGGTGGATATTTAGAGCCTTCATTGGGCTGAGGGGTGAAAGTGTAAGATCCCAATTTAAAGTCGGGATGCCCAATTACTTCAAATGGATGGTCAGTTCCTCTACCTACACTCACCACAGAACCTTCAAAAAGTCCGAGGCTCGGATAGAGGGCAATGGCATTGTCATTCGGCAAGTTGGGTGAAGGTTTTATTGGAAGCGAATAGGTTTGAGAATGATCCCAGTCTTCCATTTCAATGACTGTTAGTTTGCACTTGACTTGGTTGGCAAGCCATCCTTCGGCATTGATCATTTCAGCTAATTCACCCACGGTTAATCCATGAACGATGGGGATGGGATGCATTGCTACGAAGCCATTGATATCATCATCCTTCACCGGCCCATCTACATACATGCCATTAGGATTTGGTCTGTCGAGAACAATAACTTGTTTATTGTTTTCTGCTGCGGCTTCCATCACATAATGCATTGTGCTGATGAAAGTGTAGAATCGGATGCCGACATCTTGAATATCGAAAACAAGTACATCAACATCAGCTAACATTTCAGGACTTGGTTTTTTACTGCTTCCGTAAATGGAGACAATCGGAACACCTGTCTTAGCATCTTTAGAGTCGTCAATTTTTTCACCATCTGGAGCTTCACCCCTAAAACCGTGCTCTGGCGCCATTACTTTCACCACATTTACTCCTCTGCTTAATAGCGTGTCTACTAGGTGAGTTTTGTCAATAGTGGAAGTTTGATTTACGACAAGAGCAACTCTTTTACCTTCTAATAAGGGCAGGTATTCTTCCATTCTTTCGGCACCGAGTTTTAGTTCTTGGGCTTCGGAACAGGCCAAACATGAAAAAATGAAGAGGGATAGGAATAGGCGAATCATTAGCTTCGTTTATCTTTGAGCAACAGGGCTAAATTAACTATAATCTTGAACCTCCCTTATTTCATATCGAAAAGAATCAATAGTACTGAGAAAGGAAGCTTTTCTGGTACTATCCATAAGATTGCCATTGCCAGTGTAGCGCTAGGAATTGCTATCATGATGGTGTCTTTTATGATTCTTGGAGGCTTTCAAAGCAATATCAAGGATAAAATCTTCAATTTTTCGGGTCATTTACAAATCAAGAAGTTTACGCTAACCAATTCTTATGAGGAGTCTCCAATTGTATTGGATCAGGAAAAAAGAGACCTCATTCTTGAAAGCTCTCAGATAAAACACCTTCAAGAATTTGCGCATAAGCCAGGACTTATTTCAATGAATGATGAGGTTTTTGGGCTTTTGTATAAGGGGATGGGTCCGAGTTTCGATACCACTTCATTCAAACCTTACCTCATTGAAGGGAGCTTTCCTATCCTTTCGGACACTGGCAGGTTTAACAATGAGGTGCTGATCAGCGAAAAGAATGCAAGGCAAATGCAAGTAGGGGTTGGCGATAAAATTGTTTCTCTTTTCATTATGGATCCACCAAGAACAAGGAGTCTCATTGTAAAAGGGATTTACAGCTCAGGATTAGAAGATTTTGATGCTCAAATTATGATTGGTGATATCAAATTGGTTCGTGGGTTGAATACTTGGAGCAATGAGCAAGTTGGAGGATACGAAGTGTTTGTGAATGATGTTAACAACATGGAAGAAGCAGACGATGAAGTCCTTCAATATTTGGGCATAGAACAATACACGGAGCGCATGGATGAGAAGTTTTCCACAGTATTCGATTGGTTGAATTTGCTTTCCCAAAACGTTTACATCCTCATCGGCCTCATTTTATTTGTGGCGTGCTTCAATATGATTTCGGTGCTTTTCATCCTCATTATGGAGCGCACTTCCATGATTGGATCTTTCAAAGCATTTGGAGCAACAAATCAACTCATTAGAAGAGTATTCAGCTTTAACGGTATTCGTTTAGTCTTGAAGGGGTTATTGGTGGGTAATGCCATTGCCTTGGTTTTTGGCTGGTTGCAATACACCTATCATCTCATTCCTCTAGAGGCTTCCACTTATTACATGGATCACGTGCCTATCGATTGGGATTGGATGAAGTTTATCGGGCTGAATGTTCTGACTTTGGTTTTAGTGGGCTTAACACTGATTCTTCCGACTGCGATTATCTCAAGAGTGAGTCCCGTCAAGGCTATTCGCTTCGACTAATCTTGGGGCTAAATCCATCTCTCTTCGGAAGTTTCTGAAAAGGCTGTTCAGCTTAATTTGCATTACACCAAACACAGCTTCCTTTATAATTCCACCGCTCATCTTAGATTCACCTTTGGTTCTATCAGTGAAAATGATGGGCACTTCGGTAATGTTGAATCCGTATTTCCAGGTGAGGAATTTCATTTCAATCTGAAAAGCGTAGCCCATAAATCGCACTTTGTCAAGCTCAATAGTTTCTAGCACCGAACGGTGGTAACATTTGAAACCTGCGGTGGTATCGTTAATAGGCATTCCAGTTATCATGCGCACATAATGGCTAGCGAAATAACTCAGCATTACTCTGCTCATGGGCCAGTTAACGACATTTACGCCAGTGACATAGCGAGAACCTACAGCCATTTCATTGCCATTAATCGCACAAGCACTGTATAATCGAACTAGGTCTTGTGGGTTGTGAGAGAAGTCGCAATCCATTTCGAATATATATTCATATTCTCTTCTCATTGCCCAGCGAAATCCGTGAATGTATGCCGTGCCTAAGCCTAACTTGCCAGCTCTTTCTTCTAAGTGAAGCCTGTTGGGGAAAAGCTTCATCTTTTCCTTCACTATTTTGGCAGTTCCATCAGGAGAACCATCATCGATAATGAGTAAGTCGAATTGTTTTTCCAAACCCATAACGGTATCGATCATCTCGGAGATGTTCTCTTTCTCGTTGTAGGTTGGTATAATGACTAAGCTATCACTCATGGGGGAACGGCAAATCTAAAATATTTGATTCAATGAGTTGTTGAAGACGGGCAATAATCTTTCCCTATTTTTATGACTCATTGAACGAATATAGATAGGAAACGAAAGCTTTGACTCAATTGTTAGGCATGTTTTCTTTAAATGATGTTAAGATGACAAAAATGAATAAGTGTGTTTTTCTAGATAGGGACGGAGTGCTCAACGAAGAATTGGGCTATCAGATCACCAAAACTGATGAGTTTCAAGTCAAGGAAGGCATTAGAGCACCTCTTGAATTACTTAAGGCTAAAGGGTTTTTATTGGTGGTAATTACCAACCAAAGCGGCATTGCTAAGGGAAGTTATACTGAAGAGTTTGTGCAGGAATGTCATGAGAAGATTCAGCAGGTTTGCGGTGGTCTATTGAACGATCTCTATTTCGCACCTGGCCATGAGTTGGTAAGTAAGAGCTTGATGCGTAAACCAGATTCATTGATGTTCGAAAAAGCAATGGCCAAACATAAGATTGATCCTGAACAAAGTTGGATGATAGGAGATAAGGAAAGAGATTTAATTCCAGCTAAGAAACTAGGTATTGGTACGATTCATTTGACAGAGAAAGCGGTTTCTGAATATGCTGATCTTCATGTGCAGAGCTTGAATGAGGCTGCCAATTTAATTTTGAATGTTTAATATTGAATTATGAATAAGTTGGCCTTTCATTCAACATTCATCATTCAAAACTCAGCATTTTCATTGTTTGTCCTGAAAATCATAGCGTTCACCGATAAAATTTGAGTAGGTCTGCCGGTTCTGACACATTTGGAGCATGAAAAATCAAAAACTCAAAATCATGAAAAAATCAAAAGTATTCTTAGCCTTCACAGCGCTAATGTTTTTAATGAGCTCCTGTGTGTATTCTTTATTCCCAATCTATACAGATGACACTCTAGTGTTTCTACCAGAATTAGTGGGCAAATGGCAAACTGATTCTAATGGTGACTACATAGAGTTTACCGCTGTCAACTCAGAGAAGATCGAAGATATTCAAGTGAAAAAGGACGAAATAGAATTCGCAATGAATGACGACTCTGATGGTGACCCAGAAACCTACAGTTATGAAATTAAAGGAGACGGGTGGATTGCAAGATCTGATGATCCCATTAAGGTGAAAGTAAATGGAGAACTCATAGATGATCCGGTGACCGTAAAGGCTTATTACGATTCTCTTTTTGGAAGCACAAGGTCTGATACACAAAATGCCTTGGGTACTATGGCGAACAAATTAGATTCAGCCGTGAATTCCGAAGGGAATGAGCTAGGTGATATGATGCGTAATCTTTCAGAAGGTATGGGTAAACTTGGAGAGGCTTTGAAAGATGTTGAGGCCAAGGTGAAAGGATCAGCATATATCAATAAAGAGGAGAGTTATAAAATGATAGTAATGGAAGATGGTATACGAAAGCCATATTTAACCCATGTTGTAGAAATTGGCACAGATTACTTCCTTGATATTTATCCTCTTCCCGAATTTCAAGACAATACCTTTTCTGATAACCTTTTTCCAGTACATACTTTCATGAAAATGAATTTAGAAGATGGCCAGTTAAAATTAAATCCATTCGACCTCGAAAAATTGAAGGAGCTTTTTAAAAGTAACTTGGTGAGGCTAAGACATGAATATGTAGATGGAAACATAGTGATTACTGCTCAGCCAAAAGAGATTCAAAAGTTCTTAGATAAGTACTCGAACGATGAAACTGTATTCGAGGGAGAAGAAGTTTATACTAAAGTAGCGCTATGAAGTTCTTTTTAAAGGTCATCAACTCAAAATGGTTTCAACACCCGGTCTTCTGGGTGTTGTCCATTTATGCGGTGGGTAACTATTTCAGTATCTCTAACTTTCTGAAGTTCATCGACTTTTTCTATGCCTTGCTTTTCCATATTCCATTGGCATTTTTGGTCTATATCAATCTGCAGGTGCTCATACCACGCATTCTGCAAAAAGGGAGATACTTACTTTATGTGCCTTTGGCTATCGCACTTTTAGGTGCTACTTACGGTGTGCACGAGATTACCTTCGAGTTGCTTTTACCTCTGCTGCCCACAGAATTCTACATGGTTTCCTTTACAGACTGGGAAGTGTTAATCACCATATTTGTGATTTATTTAGTGCTTACCACCTTATTGAAACTCTCCAAGTCGTGGTATAGGTTGCAGCAGGTAGAGAAAGAAAAACTCTCTATTGAACTGAACTCTTTAAAAACTCAGGTGAATCCGCACTTTTTGTTCAATAGCCTGAACAGCATTTATTCTCTGGCTTTAGCCAAAAGTGAACAAACCGCAGACACTGTCCTCGAATTATCTAACCTCTTGCGCTATATGCTTTATGAGGTGTCTGAGGAAAAAGTGGACCTTGGCAAGGAGGTTGAAATGATTGAAAACTACATTGAGTTACAAAAGCTTAGAGCAGACGATTCTACTCAAGTGAATTTCGAAATAAAAGGCGACTTGAAGGAGAAGAAGATTGCTCCATTATTACTCTTTCCACTAATTGAAAACGCATTTAAGCATGGCGTAAAAGGTGTTTCGGATGCTGCTTTTATACAATTAAAGTTGAACGTTGAGGAAGGAATTGCTTTTCAAATTATGAATAACAAGGGTAAGGTAGACGATATGGAGAACGGTAAATATGGTGGAATTGGTTTAGAGAATGTTAGGCGAAGACTGGAACTGATCTATCCAAACAGCCATAGCTTTGATATTGTAGATGGAGTTGATGTTTTTGAAGTTAAATTGAGTCTGAAATGATCAAGTGTCTGATAGTTGATGATGAACCGCTAAGTCGGCAAGTACTGAGAGGTTTTGTGGCCGATCATCCAGATCTGGAATTGGCTGGAGAGTGCAAAGATGCGCTAGAAGCTTTGAGCTTTTTAGAGAAAAACCATGTCGACTTACTCTTTCTAGACATTAATATGCCTAAGCTTTCTGGAGTTAATTTTTACAAGTCGCTGCAAACTAAACCAGAGGTTGTTTTCACTACTGCATACTCAGAATTTGCTGTGGAGGGTTTCGAGCTCAATGCCATCGACTACCTGATGAAACCCATTGCTTTTGAGCGTTTCTTAAGGGCTATTCAAAAGGTGAAGGACAAGCTAGGACAGGTATCTGCCAGTGTTGTATCACAAGACTATATCATGCTCAAAGCCGATAAGAAGATGTACAGAACTCCTTTTGAGGAGATCTTATGCTGTGAAGCATTGGGCGATTATGTGAAGGTTCATCTCAACGACAAGGTATTGATTGTAACCACTACTATGAAGAACTTATTGTCTGAACTCCCTGATCAGCTATTTCTTCGGACACATAAATCATATATCATCAATACCACGAAAGTAGAGTATATCGAGGGTAATCAGATTAAGATTGGGACACAAATGGTATCGATTGGCCAGAGTTACCGCGAAGAGGTAATGGGTAGGCTTTCTTAATTCAGAGCTTGACTTCGAGTCAAAACCTAAATGCTAAATTGATTTCTCATCGATTCTTATTTAATCCGAGAATGAGTAGTCATTAAAATCTAGCGGAGCCGTCATTACGAGGGAAAATTAATGCGATAGCAATTAATTGTGACGTGATAATCCGCTTTTTGCTGGTGTTACATGTCGATTACAAATCGACTTCTCAGACATCCTCGTTACAAACGAGGATGAGTTAGGAGTTAGGCACCGATTAGAGAGTCTCTCAAATTTTGGCTCCGGCTACTCCAGTTGATATTTATAAAACTTTCTAAATGTTTTATCACCATCTTCTCGAAGAGATACTCCTCCGACATATAAATAATCATCTATGAAGGTAAAATATTTAGCTATTGGCAGAGGGTATAGTTTCTTTTTTTCAGCCTCCAGGTCGTACTCGAGCAGAGCTACTTTTCGGAGTTGATTTTGCAAAATTTCGTAAGTTTCAAGAGACTTGTCTTCCTTTGAAACATAACTAATAATTCTGTAGATACTTTTATTATGATATATGGTTGTTTCAAAATCAACCTCTTTAATCGTAAATTCTAGGCTCTCTGCACGATCTGGATATCGTTCGAACAATTTTGACTTACCAAATTCATCAGAGCTTAAATACATACTGGATAGCGTATTTGATGCTGGATTCCAGAAGTAAAGAGAATCTGAAAATCGATAGTTAAT
The DNA here is from genome assembly GCA_964350505.1 of uncultured Roseivirgaceae bacterium. Classification (GTDB taxonomy): domain Bacteria; phylum Bacteroidota; class Bacteroidia; order Cytophagales; family Cyclobacteriaceae; genus Roseivirga. The sequence goes on from CAYGKL010000070.1 coordinate 9,814, forward strand.
AACTATCGAATCCTTATTAATTCCCGCTAATGTAGGGGATAGACGGTCAATAGTAATAGTTTTATTTTTTGTATAACTAGGATAAGGGATAGAGTCAATAAATTGATCATTCTCAAAATCATATGCTCTTATTGGAGTTGATTTCGTAAAGACTTGAGGGTCGTCAAATCTAAAGAATTGCGCAGTTGGCAAGAACATTTTCTCATTTAAGAAAACCGCACTAGAATAGTAACCACCTAAGCTATATTTTGAATTATCTGAGACGTTGTAATTGAATTTTTTTTGTAATTGACCTGAGCTACTATACAAGTAGAAATGTGGTGCTGAAGAAGGGAATATAAAAAGTGAATCACGATTTTTGAAATAGACAGAAGCCCCAGATGAATTAAATCCGTTAGGCCCTTGTTGAGGGATGATTATTGGCTCTAAATACTTACCTAAAAGAAAATCTACTTGATGAATAACCAAACTGTTATTCTTGCCCAAGCCATACTCCACAAGTATCTGTTGATCTTGAGAATTGTAAGTTGTCCAGGATGTGAAAGCTAAAAACTCCTCTGGTAGTTCTATTTCTAGGCTATCCATAGGCTCAAATGCCGTAAAATCAACAACTGAGTTTCTAGTTTTATTATTACAACTAAAGGTGAGTAAAACAAGGATAAGAATAAACCACTCCTTGATGTTAAAATTAATCGTCATGTTATCTTAATCTAATACCTCTTTTTGATAATTGAGCTGTTACCCATTGAACTGTATCTATATTCATGCGTCATGAAGCTCCTGGGGTAATCCGCTTGTTACTAACTTAATATATCGATTACAAATTGACTTTTCAGACATCCACGTTACAAACGAGGATAAGTTAGATGAAACAATTTAGAAGCTTACTTTTGAAAGGATTTTTTCGAGAGATTGATTAACTCCAAAGCACGTTTATTATCCTCATAACCATTCGATTGCATTTTACCTTCTCCTTTATATGAGCTAAACCATGTCTCAATAATATTGAGTATACCGGGGTATTCGGTCATCAATTCTTCAAGGTTATCGATCTGCTGGAGGCTGGAGTTATCAGCAATAGCAATGAGTTTGTCATCTTGTTCACCAGTATCTATGAGTTTTAAAACGCCTATTACTTTACAGCGTAAAACATCTCCTCTTTTCACAGAATTTCCAATGGTAATGATGTCTAATGGGTCTCCGTCTCCACCTTCTGACTTGGGCAAAAGTGTTTGGGGAATAAAGCCATAGTTACCAGGGTAGCCCAAGTAATTGATGATTCGTGGTTTACCATCTAAACTATCTTGCTCAATAACTCCCGTTTGCTTGTTGACTTCCCATTTTTCAGTTGAGCCTGAAGGTATTTCAACCACCATGTTCACCCAATAACCATCGACATCTGGTGAGATATCAGTTAATAAGTTAATAACTTGACTACCTTTTTGGTCACAAGAGATAAGAGTGAATACCAAGAGGCTAAAGAATAGTCTATTAAGTTTCATAGCGCTAAATAAGTGTATTCTGAGCTATGATGGATACATCTGAAATTAAGATTAGATCAAGTTTTGAGAAGAAGGCAGTGTATCCGAAAAGAGAAGGTACTGAAGACTTTTGGGTAGATGAGAGGCACCATAGATTCGTAATTACGAGGGATAATTAATCCGATAGCAATTAATTGTGACCTGGTATCCCGCTTTTTGCTGGCATTACATGTCGATTATAAATCGACTTCTCGTCCAACCTCGATGCAATCGAGGATGAGTGATTAGCTTGGTTAATTATCTTTCACGAACACCATACAATGCTGCCAGGGTAGGTTTGAGATATTTTCTTCGAGTTTAAATCCTGCAGCCTTCATTTCTTTTACAGATTGTGCCTCGGACATTTTATGAATTGGTTTAATGGGCACACTTCGGTCTTCTGCTCTATATTCGATTAAATATACCTTTCCATCTGCTTTGAGGGCTTTTTTAATGGAAAGCATGGTCTCATAAGGATAATTGAATTCGTGATAGACATCCACCAACAGTACTTTATCTACAGAGTTTTCTGGTAAGTTCACCGACTGTTCGCTTCCTCTGATGGGCTCGACATTGGTGATGTTTTTCGACTCCATTTTGTCATTTATTGCAGCTAACATTTCAGGTTGAATATCTACTGCATACACTTTTCCAGACTTTACCTGAGGGGCCATTTTAAAAACATGAAAGCCAGAGCCTGCGCCAATGTCTGCAATTACCTCACCGGGTTGCAGGTCCATGTTTTTGAGGAGTAGGCTGGTGCGTTCCTCTCGCTCTCGATCGGGTCTGTCTAACCAAGACATGCCCTGGTAACCCATCACATAAGCAATCTGTCTACCCATATACCACTTGTCAATCCCTTGTGGATCACCGCTTTTGTAGGTATAAAGATCATCTTTTGATTCTTTTTGGGCAGAGCATTGGAAGGAGAGTAGTACCAGTAAGAAACTTAGTATTCGATTAGTTTTCATGAATCCCTAACCTATTGAAGTAGTGAAAGGTTATCCGATTTTCTTGAATGCAATTGAAGAAGAAATGAGGTTTATTCAATTAGGGTTTGACTCCAAGTCAAGCCCCGAATATGAACTCAATTAAGCAATTATACTCAACTCTTTCGTGTCTTTCCAGCCACCTCTTGTGAAGTCTGGGAAGGCTTGTGGCATGCCACCTTCAGCTACAGATTTCTCACTCAATGGGCCAACAGCTGACCAGAAACAGCCTTCGTATAGGTTTTGGTCTAAAGGAGTTCCTGTTCGAAGACATTCAATTATACGATAGCGCATAATACCATCCATACCGCCATGGCCGCTATTTTTAGTGCTTTCGTTGAGTTTCTTGTATAAAGGGTGATCGTATCTTTCTCTTAAGGCTGCCAAAGCTTCTTTGCCTTCAGCCCATCCATGGTGGCTTTCCGTAAAACCTTCAACACCACCCTCTAGTGCTACTCTTGTTGGGAAGCCAGCTAAGGTTCCCAATGTTCCTTGGATTAGGTTCAATCTAGAGTAAGGTCTTGGACTGGTTTCATCCCATTGCACCATCACCGTTCTGCCCATTTGTGTTTTTAAAATGGAGGTGTTGAGGTCGCCACCCTTGTAGTTCAGCTGATTCCATTTATGGTCAGCAGCATAGTTTTCTTTGGCATATTTTGCTCTACCCATGGCAGGTGTAGAATAAGAAACGATGGTTCCGAAAGTATCATCAGTTCTGGCGAGGTTCATGTATTGTGCCACTGGTCCTAGTCCATGTGTAGGGTAGAGGTTACCGTTTCTATTGGCATAGTGGTGAGTTCTCCAAGAGCCAGTTCCACGTTCTTGCTCTTCCATCTGGAATCTTAGTTCATGAATGTAAGAAGCTTCACCGTGGAGGATGTCACCAATTAAACCTTGGCGACACATGTTGAGGAACATTAGTTCATCGCGGCCATAGTTTACATTCTCCATCATCATGCAATGCTTGCCAGTTGCTTCAGAAGTATCTACAATCTTCCACATGTCCTCAATAGTGGTGGCAATCGGCACCTCACAAAAAGCGTGAGCTCCTTGCTTCATAGCCTCAATGCACATTGGCGCATGATTTTTCCAATTCGTAGCCACAATCACTACATCAGGCTTTACTTCAGCGAGCATCTGCTTCCAAAGGTTCTCCTCCCCGTGATATAGTTTAATGTTTTGATGTCTCTGTCCATCGCCAATTTTCTTGCATCTGTCGGCAGAGCGCTGTGCCCAATCTTCATATAGGTCGCTGATGGCTACTATTTCTGTTCCTTCCAATGAGGCAAAGTCAGTAGAATGACCGCTGCCTCGGGCTCCAACTCCAATGAGAGCAATGCGTACCGTCTCAAGTTTAGGGGCTGCAAAGTCACCCATGTATTGGGCACCAGTCGGTCTTTCTTGTTCCTTTTCTGCACAACTATCGAATGCTGTGGCTGTTGCAATAGCAGCTGCAGTTAGGGAAGTCTTCTTTAAAAAATCGCGTCTTTGAATCTTGGACATGGTAAAACTATTAAGGTTGAAGTAGCATATTCTGACCTTTTTTTCTGAAAGTCAAATAGAAGGTTACTTTTGGTAATTCTTAATTTTAGATCTAGATGAAAATCCACCATAAAATATTAGTCTTTTTAACCTTTCTCATTCTTTATTCCTGCGATAATAATGCAGAGAAGACCTTAGCTGCATTTGAGGTTTATTGTGAAATGGTCTCAAATACCGCTAAACCAGTAGCATTGAGTCCCGTTTTTGAACCAGAGGAAGCTGATGAACTTTCAGCTGATTTCGAAAAAATAGCAACGTCAAGTGGATTGAAAATTTTCCGAGAAGACGATTTTCCGGTGACGGCTTTATACTCAGGAGAATACACAAAAGGTAAAACCATTTTTGGTATTTATAAGGAAGAAGCCAGGCGTGCTCAGTATGATCAATTGAAGGCAGATGTGATTGCTGGTAATCAAACTTCCATTGAGTTGGGTAGAAGAATGGGCCGACTCTTGGGCTATAGTCCACAAGGAATCAATGAACTGCTAATGGCTAATTCGGATTTCAGATCTTATTCCTCCTTTGGAATTGAAGAGCAGGTTACACATTTGTATTATGAAAATGTCGAGAGGGCCTTACAGTTCTATGGTAATACTTTAGGCTTACAGAAGTCTGGAGAGAACGGGTTTAAAATAGGAGAGGGCGTTTCGATTAAAATTAACGCAGTATCTGATGAGCATCCTGCTGGGCAGCCAAAATCTACCGCCATTGCATTGCTGACAGACCAGTTACCAGAATGGTATGCCTATGTTCAAGAGCAAGGTGTCGAGATTAAATATACATATAAGCCTAAAGATGGAGGTCCCCACGATGGTTTTGTAGCTATCGATCCTGAAGGTTATTTGCTCGAGTTTGAACAATTTAAGCAGCATCCAGAAAATGAATTGTTTATGGCTGCGCTAGAAATGGCACCAAGAGTTCAGACGAAAGTAAATGGACTCAATTTCTTCGGATCCATTACTTGGACATACCATAGAGATTTATTGGCTCAGCAAAATTATTATAATGAAGTTCTGGGCTTTCAAATGGTTGCAGATCAGGGTTGGACGAAAATCTATCAGGCTTCAAATGGTGGATTCATAGGTTTAGTGGATGAGAGACAAGGCATGGAAAATTATGCTGATCAGAAAGCTGTTGAACTTGAATGGAGAATGAATGACAAAGAAGGCATCTCAAATTATCTAAAACGAGAGGGAGTTAATGATGGAAGTACGGTAATCGGACCAGAGCTTTATCGCTATAGATTCAAATAATACAGTCCGAGTATTGAAAGAATTCCTATCTTAAAAAATGATCCAAAATCCACTGTATATCCTCACAGTGCTTTGTGGACTGATCTTTATCAGTGAGTGGTTAACTAAGAACACTTTCCTCAAGCATATTTCAGGGCCTTTACTGGTCATCATTTTAGGTGCTATTCTGGCGAATGCTGGGCTAATTCCTTCGGCCTCGAACGCTAGCCCTGTCTATGATGCCATCTTCAGTTATGTGGCTCCAGCTAGTATTTTTTACCTTCTGCTTGGAGTGAATTTAAAGGAGTTGAAAAAAGCAGGGCTTCCAATGTTAATGGCCTTTGTGCTCGGTTCTGCGGGAACTGCTTTAGGTGTTTTGGTGGCTCTTCAGTTGATCGATTATCAGGAGGTCTTTGGCCGAAATTATGCTGCTATAGCCGGAATGATGAC
>CAYGKL010000070.1:15646-18739 GCA_964350505.1 uncultured Roseivirgaceae bacterium
ACTCTATAATCTCAAAAATCATTCTAATACCAACAGCCGAGGAGGCTCCTTCATACTGGAAAGATTTCATGAATTGCTTGCCTGTATTTGGTTCTTTCCAGCTGCCACCCATTGCTACACCCTTTGTGGAGGTCATTTCGGCAACATTTTCAAACACATTGTAAAAACCAATGTCCTCAGCGGCCAAGTAAAAAACTGGTTTTACTTTAGCGTTATCATTTAAAATATCACTCTTAGACAGCTTGAAGGAGGATTCATTGTTTTTGGCAATCTTATCTAATTGCTTCAACATTTTTTTGTCTTGAATCAAAAAACGAATCCTAGTCCATTCATTTTCTGTCGGTAATCTGAATTTGAACTTCTTTGGAAAAGCCGCTCTTTCACTTGGGTCAAGTTGCTCGAGGTAACTTATCATGGCTTTGGTTCTCCATGCCGCCAAAGCTACAGCTTGCTCATAGTTAATGCCTATAATGGGCATCAAGGCAAGGTCGTCCGAACCAATGAATTTCTCTTTGAGTTCATTGGCTGATTTTCCTGGGAACGCTTCCGCCCAAAGGTTATAATCAGGTTCGGCATCCTTAAAATTGTCACTTTCTCCACCAAATTCTTCAGCTATAGATTCCAAATAATCTTTATAGATATGGGCAGGGACCTCAGTAAGGTCTATACAAAGTCTTGAATTAATGGAGAGTGTATTAGCTGCACATAAGTATTGAGAGTCCTGTTTTTCACAGGTAAGGCACTCATTATCGTTTCCTCCATTCAAAAGGGAAAGCGCTGTAAAGAACCAAATTGTTAATTGTTTCATTTGTCGAGTTAAGGTGCATAAATTTAGGCCATTTAACCTACATACGGAAATCAATCTTGCTCTGGTTCGAATAGGGTGCAAGTAGCACCTGCGGGATCTTCAATGACGCAGAATTTCCCATAGCCTTTCATAGCGCTTACCTCACTTAATAATTTTCCACCACGTTTTTTAACAGCTTCAGAGCTTGCTTCAATGTCAGCCACATTAATGTAGATCATCCATTGAGAAGGAATATGAGCATTGCCTCCTTTTTTGTGACAAACGCCTGTTTTGGGTACTCCATTAATGGTCATGTTGAAGTCGTTATAATCACCCATTGAAACTGGCTCAGGTTTCCATCCGATTACTTCTGCATAAAAGTCTTTTACTTCTTCTGCATTGGGAATGGTCAAGTCAATCCAACCAATTGTTCCTACTGTTTTGTCCATAGTTTTTTGTTTTAAATGAGCGATTAATTAGTCAATTGACGGTCATACTTTAGTATGAAATGTGCTCAACATTCTATCGATTTTTTTCAACAGCGTCACAGGAATCTCGTCTTCGTTTAATTAAACATTAAACATTACCTACGCCACTCCTTCTCCTTTCGAGGCCACCCAAATCTCAAACCATTCTTGTCTACTTAAACTTATTTTTTGAGCTTCAACAGCTGCTTTAATTCTCTCTATTTTCCCTGAACCAATAACAGGGATGATACCAACAGGATGAGCTAATAACCAAGCATACATAACCTGATCAATACCAGCATTATGGCTATCACCAATCTTATGAAGCACATTTTTAAGTGTAAGCATACGGTGTGTTTGTGCATGGAACATTGCACCTCCAGCTAAGGGAGACCAAGCCATTGGGTGCATGCCGAGCTCTTGGCATAAATCGATATTACCATTGTCGAATTCTTGTAGTGCTGAACAGGAGATTTCAATCTGATTGGTGACTAACTCGAAGTCTAATGCGGCTTCTAATGCTTTAAATTGAGAAGGCAGAAAGTTGCTCACGCCAAATTCTTTAACTTTACCTTTTTCTTTGAGTTCCGAAAATGCAGCAGCCACTTCGTAAGTGTTGATGAATGGGTCTGGGCGATGAATCAACATTACATCTAGCACATCTACCCCTAATTTTTGGAGTGAATTTTCAGCGGACTGAACGATGTGTCCATAACTAGTGTCATAGTGCTTAATGTAAGTGTCTGGCTTTTTATCTGATGTCAGCTGAATGCCACATTTAGTTACGATTTTAATCTTATCCTTCAGCTGATTTTTGCCTTGTAAAGCATTTCCGAAGAGCTCCTCACAAGAGTAATTGCCGTAAATATCAGCATGATCGAAAGTATCGATTCCCAATTCCAAACATTGCTCCACTAGTTCGACAATTTGAGCCTCGGAATAATTCCAATCTGCCAATCGCCAAACGCCATGCACTAATCTTGAAATACTTACTTCTTCTGTTAAGTTGATTTGCTCCATTTTTAATTTTTAATTTCGTTTCGATAATCGAACACAAAGTAATTCATTAAACCCAAATAGGATGTTAAGAATTTTCCATAATCCAAGATGCACAAAAAGTAGAGAAACGCTTCAAATCATTAAAGAAAGTGGTGAGATGGTTGAAATTGTTGAGTACCTCAAAGCGGTGCCTTCTAAGGAAGAACTTACTGAGATTATTAGATTGCTGGGCATTAAGCCGGAACAGTTGCTCAGAAAGGGGGAAGCCATTTTTAAAGAAAAGTACAAAGGCAAAAACCTTTCAGATGATGAATGGATTGCAGCCATGGTACAAAACCCAAAGCTGATCGAAAGGCCTATTGTTATTAAGGGAGATCGTGCGATTATCGGCAGGCCACCAGAGAAGGTCAAGGAATTGATCTGATTTTTAGAATAAGTAAAAAAATGTGTCATCTCACCTCCAAATATTGGAAGCGAATGACACATTTTGATTTTTGATTACTTGACTGTTAAAAATTATCAGCTGAATTGTGCTGCTTTTTTATTTTTGAAATATCCGTAAAAGCTTAAAATGATGGCGGAAGCGGAAATGATTGTCATCAATGAGCCAGGCATAAACTTCACATAGCCTCCTAGGTCTAGAAATATGAAGTAACCTAAGTCTGCCAAACCACCCACAATGGCAGCTAGAAAAATGGCCTGTTTATTTCCTTTCCAAACAAAGAAGGCAGAGATTAAAGTGACCAACCCTATCCATAGCAAATTAAAGCCATGCTGACCAATGATTGCGCCAGCTGCAGCCGGATACTCCATTTGCACAGAGGCTGGTTCAAGGCCATC
>CAYGKL010000071.1:0-17020 GCA_964350505.1 uncultured Roseivirgaceae bacterium
AACCAGCTTGTGAGTATTACTACACCTGATGATGGAAATGGATTGGAGTTTGGATCAATTTCACTCACCTCAACTGTCAATGGAGAATTTATAGACCTTTATGGTGATGGCTTTGCAGATTTTTCCGCTGACATTACTGCCGCAAATTTCTATCAGAGTTCGGATTCCAGATTAAAGAAAAATGTGACTACACTAACATCAGGTTTGGCTACCATTAACAAACTAAGAGGCGTTCGATATAACTGGAAAGATGAAAATAAACCAGGAAACAAAATAGGTTTCATCGCCCAAGAAGTGGAAGAGGTTCTGCCCGAATTAGTAGTAACCAAGAAAGACGGATTCAAGGCTGTTAACTATGCTGAAATGACGGCAATCTTAGTAGAAGCTGTAAAAGAACTTACCGCTCAAGTACAAGCATTGAAAACCGAGAATAATACGCTTAAAGCTGAAGCTTCTAAGGTAGAGGCCATGGAAGAAAGACTTGCTAAAATTGAGTCTCTCTTGTTGAGTAATGCAAAAACTGCTAACGCTAATCACAAATAATTGATGATGTTTAGCCAAAAAGGAAATCATATGAGATTCCTGTTTACCATTCTTCTGCTCTTATCTAGCATTTTGACTGTCCAAGGTCAGGATGCTACTAATGATGCTGCTCGCAACAAAAGAATGGCTGCGACCAGTGGAGGGTGGTATACAGGAGGTGTAAGCACCAGCCTTATTTCAATAGGGCAAAATGGCGTAAGTACCATGCTAACTGCAACTGATGGGCAAACGGAATACAAAGGCAACTTTGGATTCGTACTGCCATTGGTTGAGCAAGTAGAGCCCAATCAGGCTCCAATTGCAATAACGTCAACGAGATCTACATTTTTTGATGTTGAGGATATCTTAGGACTAGATGGATTCGATCCGGATGGGGATGATATCCAATATGTAATTACTCAGCAACCAGAAAGAGTAACACTTTCTTCTGATGGTTTAAACCCAGGTGAATTTCGTTTCACACCGCTTGCAAGCCTGACCCCTGCAAATGAGTATAAGGATACAATAAGGTTCAAGGTAGTGGAAGTGAATGGAGAAAAGTTAGAGTCAGACATAGCCATTTTCCCTTTCAATTTCAATGTGGTTGACGAAGCTCATAGAATCACAGACTTTACTGTAACGAATAATTCAGAGACTACTAAATCGTTTGAAATCACACTTACGGACAATCGATTCAATAGCAATTACTTAGTTTCTTTAAGTTACTATGCTCCTCTAACTGCAGAGCCAATTGCTATCACCACCAATGCTAATTTTTTACTTTCTAACCTGACTGCTGAAAATAACACGCTTAAAACTACGATTGGGGTGAATAGAAGCGAGCATCCTACACTATTTACAGCAGAAGCTGTTTTAGTTGAAGTAGATGTAGTAACGCCAAGTTTTAGTGATTTTAATGTTTTAGCCTTCACTAATACAAATAATGCAGCTGCTGGAGGAAATAGAAGAGATTTTGAGTCTGATGAAGAATTCTTTAATGATGAAGATAAAGATGGAGATAAAACTCCGCTTGAAAGCTTCGCTTCAAATGACGGCCTGTTTATTGGTTTTAATAAAAAGAAAAAGACACTTGAAAAAACAAGTGTTCAGGTTAAAATGACTGCCGTTGAGTTGGGAGGCTTCAGTTTAGCAGATGCTAAAATTCAAATATCTTCCGACCCTAAAAAAGGAACTTTAAGCAAGCCCATTCTAGAAAAAGTTACTGAAAAAATTGTGCAATGGACTGCCACATATACTCCTACAGCGGAAAATGGATATGAGGATAACTTTGAGTTCACCGTTTTAAGTGACAGCAGAAAGGAGTCAGTTAGCACAATTGCGACTGTTGAAGTAGTTGACGTGAATAGCCCTCCTAACCTTTCGGCAATCGCAGGTCAAAAAATTAATGAGGAGCAGAATACTACGATAGACCTTAATTTTAGTGACGTTGATAGCGAGTTGAATCTTACAGCTACATCATCAAATGCATCAAATGTAGCAGTCAGTACAAATGGCAAACAACTATCGATTGTCCCTGCAGCTAATTTTAATGGTACTGTGAGCATAAGAGTCTTGGTAGAGGAAAAAGGCACTGCCGAAAGTTACTCTAAATTTGAAACCTTTGAAGTAGAAGTGGTTCCTGTTAACGATGCTCCAATAATGGCTGCTATTAACAATCAATCTATAAACGAGGATAATGTATTTACATACACTTTTTCGGCAACAGATGTAGATGCTAGAATTCCACTATTCAATTTTAGGGCTACGCCAGATATCACTGGTGCTGCTACGGTTTCAATCAATGGAAACACTCTTACGGTAACTCCGGCACCCAACTACAATGGAACTATCAATTTCAATGTAACAGCTGATGACAGACTGGGTACATCCACTTCTGTTTCTGCAGTTGAAAGTTTTAGCTTAGTTGTCAATTCTGTAAATGACGCTCCTGTTTCAACTGCTAACATTCCAGCTCAGAACATGCTAGATATTCTTCCGGCATACATACTTGACTTGGGTCAGTATTTCGAAGATGTTGAAACCGCGGATGCAAATCTGAGGATAACTAACAATGCAACTGGAACCCTATTTACCTTAACAACAGTTGGTGACAAGGTCACAGTAAGTCCTATTCAGGGCCAAGCGGGTACCGAAAATGTAACTTTCACAATAAGTGATGGAGAACTTTCTGTTACTCAAACTGTAGCCTTTACTGTTCAGGCAAATAGTACGACTATCACATCGAGTAATATTGCTGCCGTTAATTTAAATGAGGATTTCAATACACATACTGTTGATTTATCTGGTGTATTTACAGACACTGGTGACCCAAATGCAGTCTTTACCTATACCGTTGGTGGGTTAAGTAACATTACTGGTTCCATCAATGGAAATAATTTAGTTTTGACAGGAGCAGCCAACTATAGCGGTTCTGAAAATGTCTTTTTGATTGCTTCCGCTAATGGTAAGTCTTCATTTACAACCTTCAGTATTAAAGTCAATCCGGTAAATGATGCTCCTACTTTGGGTACCGTAAGCAATCAAAGTATTCAAGAAGATACTCAGCTCAACGGGCTGTTTATGACCTTTGAAGATATTGATACGGATGCTTCAAACTTGACATTTACTGCTACCTCTTCGAATGAGGCATTAATTGCTACATCTGGGATAAATATTAACAAAAGCACAGGCGGCATAGTATTAACTGCCAATCCACTGGCCAATGTCTCAGGAAGTACAACTGTAACTGTTTCTGTCTCGGATGGAGAATTTACTGCTACAAAGCAATTCGCTATCTCTGTGCTTTCTGTCAATGATGTACCAACTGTTTCGTCAACCACTATTGCTGGAGCAACTGAAGATGCTGCTTATTCGCAGTCATTAGCTGGACTCTTCAGTGATGTTGATGGAGACAATCTTACCTATGCAATTGAAGGAGGCCCTGCTTGGTTAAAAATTAGCAATGGCAACCTTACTGGAACGCCTACAAATGACAATGTAGGATTAAATTCATTCTTCATTAATGCCAATGATGGTGAGGGGGGAAGTGTAAGACAACGTTATACCATAAATGTGGTTAACACCAATGATGCACCAGTTGTAGCAACCGCAACGTTAGATATTGCAGCTACTGAAGATGTGCTTTTGAGCTCTTTCATACCCTCTAATATCTTTAGCGATGTTGATGGAGATGAATTGACGCTTTCGGCAAGCTTTACAGGAGCATCATGGTTAAGTTTTGATGCTACCAACAGACGCTTTACTGGTACGCCAACAAACGATGATGTAGGAACTGTCAATATCACCATTACAGCGACTGACCCTTCGGGTGCCACTGTAAGTGATGATGTAGTGCTGACCGTTGCTAATACCAATGACTCCCCTACTGATGTCGCCATTTCTGGTTTGAGTATCGATGAGAACAGCTCAATCGGAGCCATATTGGGTACTTTAAGCTCAACTGATGTGGATGCTGGTGATAGCTTTACTTATTCGTTAGTCTCTGGTGCAGGAGCAACCAACAACGACCTCTTCTCTATCAGTAGTGGCAACTTAGTTACGAACTCAGCAATTGACTTCGAAGCTACAGCCACTCTTAGTGTTAGAGTAAAAACAGCAGATGCTGCTGGGGCTTCTTTTGAGAAGACATTTACAATAACCGTCAATAATGTCAACGAAGCGCCTACTGCTCTTGCAGTTAGTAACCTAGCCTTGGCTGAAAATGCTGGCGCTAATGCTGAAATTGGCTCAATTAGCAGCTCCGACCCTGACAACGGAGATACTTTCTCTTACAGCTTAGTGGCAGGAACTGGTGATACCGACAACGCAAGTTTCGATATCAGTAATGGTAAATTGGTTGCTAAAAACAGCTTCAACTTTGAAAGTAAGTCTACTTATTCTCTAAGGTTGAAAACTGTTGATGCAGGTGGGTTATCTTATGAAGAGGCAGTTGCTGTCTCTGTCACTAACGTGAACGAAGCACCAACTGAGGTTTCAATATCTGCGGCTAGCATCGATGAAAATTCTGCTATCGGTACAGTTATAGGAGTGCTATCTACTACAGACGAGGACAGTGGTGATACTTTCACTTATACCCTAGCTTCTGCTACAAGTGATAATGACTCCTTTGCTATTGATGGAAGTAATTTAATCACTGGCGTGGCCATTGACTTCGAAGCCAAAGCAAGTTATTCGGTTGTAGTTACTACTACCGATGCAGCAGGGGCTAGTTTCAATAAAAACATCACCATAGATGTGAATAACGTTACTGAATTGAGCATTGCTGCTATTGAAGGGTTAACCTTTGAAACGATAGATATTGACGAAACTGCAACCAAAAGCTTTACTGTGGACAACACAGGTGATACTGAAATTGCAGTGACCAATATCAGCTTGCCTAATGGTTATTCTGCTGACCAAACAACATTTACGGTTGCTGTCGGTAGCTCTCAGCAGGTTGTTGTAACTTTTGATCCAGATGAGGCCATCACCTACGCTGGTGAAATTGTGATGACTTCAAACCTTGGTGAAACAAGGATCAGTGTAACGGGTGAAGGAACAATCATTACCGCTATCGATGACGACATCATTGATAGTGAGGAAGTGAGCCTCTACCCTAATCCTGCGCAACACACGGTCACAATAGACCTTACCTTAATTCCTCAAGTTCAACCTAATCTTGCCATCATCGATTTGAATGGTAATGCTCTGTGGACTAAAGAAAAGGTGCAAGAATCTAAAGTGGAAGTGAATGTGAGCTCCTACCCTGCAGGCACTTACTTAGTGAGAATTGCCTCTGACAAAGGAAGTGTTGTGAAGAAATTGATCATTGTAAAGTAGAATTAGATGCTTAGAAAAATAAAAATCACATGGCTATTCCGTTTGTCAGCATTCGCGCTAGCAAGTATCATAGTCTTATCCATCGCCTCTTGTGGAGGCGGTGGTGATGAAGATCCGGATGTCCCAGAGGAAACACCTCAGGAAATTGCACAAGCCTTATTAGAAAATAACTGGACTATTGCCGATGGAGGGTCTATTACCCTAGATGGCAGCAATATATCAGACAGATACGATGGCTTTGGAATGAATGTGGGCAACCTCTCATTTACCACCACCAATGCTGGCAATCTATTTCCTGCAACGGGTACTTGGCAATGGGTGGGCACTACAGATAATTCGGTGACCACAGGCAATGGAAAGGAAATTACCATCACTCAGCTTTCTACAACAAGGTTTGTCTTTACTTTTCAAAAGACTGACCAGAATGCAGTGGCTGGTGTACCTGGTAGTTATGTGGTAACACTTACTAGGTAAGAATTGAACTTAATTATGGCAGACTCAAAAACCAAAAATACCAAGTTTACGGTATTGAGGCAGGCTAACAAATGTATGACCTTTATATAGTCAGCGAAGATTCATATAGTAGTCTGATTTAGTTGAGTCTCTTGGAAATGGGAACTACAGATGGTAGTTCCCATTTATCCTAAAACTGAATAATATGACTGAAAAAGCAATCAAAACCCTTTCAAAAGTAAGTTCTTCATTATCTAAATCTTTTGAAGTACTCATCCTAATTGCTGTTATCCTTTTCATCCTCCTTTCATAAGGCATAAAAAAAGGGACATCAAGCCCCCTTTTCCTTCTCTTTATAAATCTATCATCTAGCCCTTCAATACCTTAGCCATTGTCTCTCCAATGTCGGCTGGAGAATTAACTACATGTATTCCGCAATCGGCCATAATCTTCATTTTGGCTTCTGCCGTATCTTCTGCTCCACCAATAATGGCACCAGCGTGTCCCATTCTTCTACCTGGAGGTGCTGTTTGTCCTGCAATGAATCCGACAACTGGTTTTTTGTTTCCTGTACCTTTAATGTACTCCGCTGCTAAAGCCTCGTAGTTCCCACCAATTTCACCAATCATAACAATAGCATCAGTCTCAGGATCTTCCATTAATAATTGAACCGCATCCTTCGTTGGAGTTCCAATAATTGGGTCACCACCAATTCCTATAGCCGTGCTAATTCCCAATCCAGCTTTTACTAATTGGTCTGCCGCTTCATAGGTTAATGTACCTGATTTAGAAACTAAGCCAACTCTACCCTTTTTGAAAACGAAGCCAGGCATGATTCCAACTTTAGCCTCTTCAGGAGTGATAACACCCGGACAGTTAGGACCAATTAAAGTTACATTTCTTCCCTTCAAGTATTCTTTGGCCTGAACCATATCTTTTACAGGAATACCCTCAGTGATAGCAATGATTACTTTTATGCCAGCATCTGCAGCTTCCATAATAGCATCAGCAGCGAATGCCGGTGGGACAAAAATAATGGAAACGTCTGCACCAGTTGAAACAACAGCATCCTCTACTGTATTAAAAACTGGTTTGTCTAAATGAGACTGACCACCTTTACCTGGAGTCACTCCACCTACCACATTTGTACCATATTCTATCATTTGACCTGCATGGAAAGTACCTTCAGAACCGGTAAATCCCTGCACAATCACCTTTGAATCTTTATTCACTAAAACGCTCATCGCTATGGGTTTAAATTTGTGGCAAAAATAGAACATAAAATGGGTTGACCAAAGGGAATATTCAGTAACAGCATCATTCGGTCAATGGAATTAGCCGTTCATCTGCCTCATAAATTCTTTAACCAATTTTAACCGAAAATTTTTACGCATACTGAAACCATTTGAATCAGTTGATCGTCTAATAAGCAGAAGTTAATTCTGAAAGAAGAAACCAAGTCACTAGATAACAGAATTAAATTCTAGAAGAAACGTTTAGAACATAGTTAGTTAGTTTTTAGTATTTTAAGGTTGAAGAGGAGAAAGGCCCCAAATTGGGGTCTTTTTCTATTTAAACTTAGCCAAACCGACAGATACTTTGCTAGTGGTCGATTCGAATTAAATATGCTATTTTCGAACCTCATCAAACCGTAGGAAAATCTTGAACCAACCCCAGTTCAACGGAGCTAAACTTTTCGGACTAATTGCAGGTCCTCTTTTGTTTTCCGTTTTTCTATTCTATCAACCAGATGCAATTCTCAATGTTGATGCATGGAAAGTAATTGGTATTGCCTTATGGATGATTATCTGGTGGATTACCGAAGCGGCACCCATTCCAGTAACAGCTTTGTTACCTATAATTTTATTTCCGCTGACAGGCATTTTCACCATAGATGAAGCTACCGCTCCTTATGCTAACAAAATCATTTTTCTCTTTATGGGTGGCTTTATGCTCGGTTTGGGCATGGAGCGACACAACCTTCATAAAAGAATAGCACTTAACCTGATCAAAAAAACAGGAACTAACCCCAACGGCATCATTCTAGGGTTTATGCTAACCACAGCCTTCATTTCCATGTGGATTAGCAATACAGCCACAACTGTAATGATGCTACCAATTGCACTTTCCATCACCCAATTATTAGACATTGGTGAGAATGCCGAAAAAGGCAAAAAACGTTTTGCCTTGGGCCTGATGTTAGGTATAGCATATGCTGCTAATATTGGAGGAACTGCAACCATTATCGGCACTCCACCCAATGTGGCATGGGTTGGATTTATGAATAACATGCTGGGTTATGAAGTCACTTTTGCCAAGTATTTAAGCATTGGACTGCCTATCTGTATAGTAATGTTGGCGATCACATACATTATGATCACAAAGGTAATGTACCCAAGTAGGCTAGAGCGTCTATCTGAATCTGCACAGGTCATTGACGATCAGCTAAAAAGCCTTGGTAAAATGTCTAAACCAGAGAAGTATGTAGCAGTCATTTTCATTGCTACTGCCCTCACATGGATTTTGAGAGGAAGTATCAACAACTTATTAAACACCGACTTATTAAATGACTCTATCATAGCCGTAACGGGTGGTGTGCTCATGTTTATTACCCCTATTAAATTAAGAGATAATAAGTTTCTTCTAGAATGGGAAGCAACAACAAGACTGCCTTGGGGAATTCTTCTGCTCTTTGGTGGCGGACTTACATTGGCCAAAGCCATGGAAAAATCTTCTATCGTTGAATATGTAGGAGAAAGTATTACTCAAGGTGGCGATATTAACCCAATTCTACTAGTTGCCGGATTAACAGCATTTATGCTTTTTATGACAGAGATCATGAGCAATGTGGCTTTAGCCGTCATCTTTATTCCTGTTGTGATCGGTATTTCGCAGACGCTAGATATCAATCCAATGTATCTGACCTTACCAGTGACCTTGGCTGCCAGCTATGCCTTTATGATGCCCATTTCTACACCACCAAACGCAATAGTATTCTCCAGTGGCATGATTAAAATGAAGGAAATGATTCGGGCCGGTATCTTCTTAAATCTCATCGCCATTATACTGCTCGTAATTCTATCACAAACTTTACTTCCCTTGATCTATTGACATGAAAGAAACTGCTAAAATCTTTGACCAAATTGTAGAAGAAAGAAGGTCTGTAAGAATTTATGATGCCGATGCTCCCTTCGATCATGAAGCTGTTCAAAGAAGTATTGAACGGGCAATTCTAGCGCCTAACAGTAGCAATATGCAATTGTGGGAGTTTTATAGAATCAAGTCTGAGAAGGCACTTGATAAAGTCTCTTGGATGTGTTTGAACCAAAAAGCTGCAAAAACAGCCAGAGAATTGGTAGTAATTGTTGGAAGAAGAGACCTATGGAAAAAACGTCAACAGGCTTTGGTTCAGGAAATGAAAAGGGTTTACCCCGACCAAGAATCTAAACAAGCCAAACGAGCCATGAACTATTACAAGAACCTGATTCCAAAATATTATTGGAGTGACTGGTTCGATATCTGGGGCTTCATTAAAAAATGCATCTACTTTTTCGTGGGGCTCAAAAGGCCAATGGTTAGACATGGTAATAAAGCTGACCTCCGCATCTCCGTCCACAAAAGTGCGGCCTTAGCAGCTCAAAACTTTATGATGAGTATGAAGGCCGAAGGTTATGATTCCTGCCCAATGGAAGGCATGGACTCACTTCGCATCAAACGCTTCCTGAAACTGCCGCGCAAAGCAGAAATAGTAATGGTAATAGGCTGCGGTCCTTCAGGTGAAGGAGGTATCTACTCCGAACGCTTTAGAGTCCCGAATAAGGAGGTGATTTTTGAGGCCTAACGAGAACCAAATTCTCCCCTACTTTTAAGGGGAGATGTTCAAAGAACAGAGTGGTTACTTCTTCTTCATACTCATATCAGAATCGCGCTTGGCTTTGAATTCCGAACCTTCATTCCATCGAGGCCAGTAGGTTTCATTTGCCAATCGGTAACCCACATTGAAAAGTAGTTTTGCATCTTGGGCTATGCCCTTCAAATCCCACTCTTCGGGCATGTAATTGTCTTGAGGTTGGTGATATTTCACAGCCAAATATTCTTGGGTCTTCTCATCAATATACTCTACTCCTTTCTCCTTCGACTCATAAGAACCAGAGGCATAAAGCGCAGGAATACCAACCTTTGCAAAGTTGAAGTGATCTGATCTAAAGAAGTAGCCTTTTCCTGGGTCTGGATCTGGAATTACGTACCTACCTTGCTTCTTTGCGGCATCAGTGGCATATTTATCGAGTTCCGACTGACCATATCCTGTAATCGTCACATCTTTCATCTCACCATAGGCTGGTAATCCATCTATGTTGATATTCGCTACCGATTGATTAGGTGGAAATATCGGATTTTGTGCATAATAGGCTGAACCTAAAAGGCCTTGCTCTTCTGCTGTTACAAATAAGAAGACAACTGAACGTTCTGGTTTTTTCTCCAACTTGGCAAAAGCCTCTGCAATTGTTAATAACCCAGTAGAACCAGAAGCATTGTCATGCGCTCCATTGTAAATGGAATCTCCATCAATCGGTTCTCCAACTCCCAAGTGATCCCAGTGGGCAGAATAAATAATGTATTCATCTGGCCTCTCAGAACCTTTGACGATACCAACCACATTGCGCGACATATCTCTTTTGATATTGTTCTTTACGCTCACAGAAGCGGTTAAGCCTAAGGAGACAGGCTTAAAGTCCTTGCTTTTAGCCATACCCGAGTAATCTTTGATGCCAGCAGCTTTAAATAGCTCAATGGCTGTATTTCGGGTAATCCAACCTTGAATAGCACTCCTGTAAGGTGGATTCTCAGGATCTAAATTCAGTTTGGCTCCCGTCCAAGAACTTTGAACCACTAACCATGGATAACCTGCGGGAACAGTTTCATGTACAATCAAAACACCAGCAGCACCTTGTCTGGCAGCCTCCTCATATTTATAAGTCCAACGGCCATAGTAAGTCATTTGCTCTCCCTTGAAGAAAGTTGAATCGCCTGAAGAAAAACCAGGATCGTTGACCAAAACCACAACAGTTTTACCTTTCACGTCTAGTCCATCATAGTCGTTCCAATCATATTCTGGAGCCACAATACCATAGCCAGCATATACCAGTTCAGAATCCGTAATTCCTACTACCTCCTCTACTCTTTCAGTATAACCCACAACATCTTTATTGGGCTGAAAGCGCATGGTACCACCTTTGCCCTTTACAGTCATTTCTGCTGATTGCTCTCCAGTAATTTCAACCAATGGTACGTCTTGAAAATAGGAATCTCCATTGCCGGGAGCCACTCCCATGGTTTTGAGTTCAGACTCCAAATAATAAATAGTTTTCTCTTCTCCTTCAGTGAACGGCTTTCGGCCCATAAAATCATCGGAAGCCAAAATCGACAAATGCCTATCGATGGACAGGGTGTCCATTTCCACATTTATTTCTGTAGTTACAGACGTACCTCCACAGGAATAAATCAAGGCTAGTACAGCCAAGAAGGATATGTTTTTTAAATGCTTCATATATTTCAATTATGGTTTGAAGTTATGGATTTCCTAAGACGAAAAGCCAAAATTTATATATTCAGAGCCAAAAATTAATCAGTAACCGTACTTCTCCTTCCACATGGCTTTCAACCTTTTTCGCATTTCTTCTTCCCGGGCATTTTGGCCAGGATTGTAGAGCTTCTTTCCTTTGATTTCTTCTGGCAAAAACTCTTGGGGCACAAAGTTACCCGGATAGTCATGACTGTATTTGTAGCCTTGCCCATAGCCTTCTTCTTTCATGAGTTTCGTGGGTGCATTGCGAATGGCCAATGGAACAGAAAGATCGCCTGTTTCTCGAACCAAAGCTTGGGCTTGATTAATGGCCATGTATGCGGCATTACTTTTTGCAGATGAAGCCAAATAGGTAACAGCTTGCGAAAGGATAATTCTCCCTTCTGGATAACCAATCATGCTGACAGCCTGAAAGGCATTAGTAGCAATCACCAAGGCCGTTGGGTTGGCGTTGCCAATATCTTCAGAAGCCAGAATCACTAACCTGCGGGCAATGAACTTAATGTCCTCTCCGCCTTCAATCATTCTGGCCAAGTAGTAAACGGCTGCATTGGGATCGCTCCCGCGAATGGATTTGATAAAGGCAGAGATTACATCGTAATGCATATCACCCGTTTTATCATAAGTCGCTACCCGTTGCTGAGCAATTTCTTTGACCAATTCATCGGTAATAACTGGAGAGTCCTCAGGTAAATTCTGAACCACCAGATCGAGAAGATTCAAAAGCTTTCTAGCGTCACCGCCTGAGATATTAAATAAGGCCTGCGTCTCTTTCAGTTCAACCTTCCTCTGGCTAAGGATTTTATCCTTTGCCAAAGCAGATTCCACTAGACGCAATAAATCAGCTTTGGAAAGCGCTTTCAAAGTGTACACCTGACTTCTAGAAAGCAAAGCTGAATTCACCTCAAAAGAAGGATTTTCAGTGGTCGCACCGATTAAGGTGATATCTCCTTTTTCAACGGCTCCAAGAAGGGCATCTTGCTGGCCTTTATTGAAACGATGAATCTCATCAATAAACAGAATGGTGTTCGACTGGAACTTAGCTCGCTGAATGACTTCTCTCACCTCCTTCACTCCAGAACTGATAGCACTCAATGTAAAAAAAGGAGCTTTAATTGAGTTTGCAATAATATTGGCAATAGTGGTTTTCCCTACCCCTGGAGGCCCCCAGAGAATCATGGAAGGAATTCTACCCGCGTTAATCGCCTTACGCAACACGCCATCTTTACCCACCAGATGTTCCTGACCAATCAGGTCCTCCAAGGTTTCAGGACGAATACGTTCGGCTAATGGCTTTTGAGAATGATCCATGAGGCTAAGTTATTAATGTTAAGATTCAATCCATTATTCATTCAGAATTCATCAATCAAAATTTCAAATTCCACTCCCGAGGAATTTATTCCGCTCCCTTAAAAAGCCCAAGAGTTGGCACAATAGCATTCTACTTTTGATCATCACAAAAACTCAAAATGTTATGAAAAAAGTAGTTATTACCCTTCTCATTGGAGCAGCATTTATGGTAGGTCACCATTTTATGCATGCCACAACACCTGCTCAGCTCGATGCAAGAGTTGTCGGAAAAGGTAAGCCGATGATTATGATTCCGGGCCTAACTTGCGATGGTGCCGTATGGGATTCTACCATTAAAGCAATGGGAGACAATTATCAATACCATGTACTAACGCTTCCCGGTTTTGCAGGGCAGGCACCTTTGGAAAACCTTGAAGATGGTTTCTTCGATCAGATTAGAGCATTGATTTATCAGTATATCGATGAAAATAAGATCGAGAAGCCGATCATTATGGGGCATAGTTTAGGCGGCTTTCTGGCACTTCAAATCGCCATAGAAAAGCCTGAACTTCCTGAAAAACTTGTGATTGTCGATGCACTCCCTTTTCTCACTTCGGTACAAATGCCTGGTATGTCTGCGGAAAATGCGAAAGACATGGCTATTGGTATGAGAGCACAAATGAGAGCCTCGGCCAGCCAAACCTATGAACAGAAGTTTGCCTATCAAAAAGCTATGCTCCCTAGTATGATTATCGATGAGCAGAACATTGAAACTGCAGCTGATTGGGGCGCCAAAAGTGACATGAACACCGTGGGTCAAGCCATGTATGAAATGTACACAACAGATATCAGATCTGAATTGGACAAAATTGAAGTACCTATTTTAGTCTTGGGTGCCTGGGTAGCTTATAAAGACTTTGGCTCAACCCGCGAAAGTGTTCTTTCTACTTATACTTCTCAATATGAAAAGGCAAAAGATGTAGTAGTGGATTTAACTGACAAGGGTAATCATTTTATTATGTGGGATGACTCTGAGTTTTTTCAGAATTGGTTAAATAAATTCCTATCAAATTAACTCGATTGGTGAATAGTTAAGTAGTAAATTATTCACCAATCCTACTTAGATGAGCAAAAGAATAATTTATTGGACATGTCAAGTATTAGGATGGGGCCTGTACACCTTATTCCTCATTGGCATGATGGCTCTTTTTGGAGGTGAAGAATATATAACTACTTCTTCCCTCACTTTACAATTGATCATTTATATAGGGCTTGTTACTTTTTCGCACCTCTTCAGACTTTATATTTTAAAAAATAATTGGATGGAATTAAGTCTATCCAAACTTATACCAAGAGCTCTATTGGGTACTTTAATAACTTCAATAGTTGTCCAGACTTTTATCCATTTAATTATCTACCACTTCATCCCTTTAAGTGGAATTACAGATTTCAGTTGGATTGGCTTTGTCGGTTATATATTCAATGTGTTTGTAGTTCTTATTCTTTGGGCGGCCATCTATTTCGCTATAAAATTTGTGGAGAAGAATAGAAAAACTGAGATGGAAAAACTGGCACTCAAAAGTGCTTTACAAGAGGCAGAACTGATGATTCTTAAAAATCAGGTTAACCCTCATTTCCTATTTAATGCCCTCAACAATATCCGATCGCTTATCTTGATTGAACCAGAAAAGGCTAGAAAAATGGTCACTCATATATCTGATTTACTACGCTATTCCATTCAATTCAATGCAGCTGAAAAGGTTGCACTTTCAGCTGAGATTGAAATTGTAAAAGACTATTTGCAACTAGAGTCTATTCAATTCGGGGAACGTCTGAGGTATAGCTTTGAGATTAGCCCAGAAACAGAAAAAATAGAAATTCCACCCATGGCCATTCAGCTCTTGGTTGAAAATTCCATTAAACATGGGCTTTCTGTCCAAAAGCATGGTGGTGAAATTCTTATTAAATCTTACTTAAGAGATTCAATTCTCATAATTGAAGTCACCAACTCAGGACAGTTGAAAAAGGAGCAAAAACGTGAAGGTGTTGGCTTAAAAAACTTAGTAGAACGCATGAAAATACTCTTTGGCCATTTTGCTGAATTTGAGCTTGAAAATAGCTCTGAAAAAACAGTGACTGCCACCTTAAAAGTCCCTCAAAAATGAAAGCATTAATTATTGACGATTCACAACTAGCCCGCCAAGAATTGAGACATATGCTGAAGGGCTTCAGCCATGTGCATATTATTGGTGAAGCAGAAAATGCAGAAGAGGCATTGGCGCTAATTGAAGAAAAAGTGCCCGAATTGTTATTTCTTGACATTCAAATGCCAGACAAAGACGGCTTCGAATTGCTAGAGGAACTAATCGATGTGCCTGAAGTAATTTTCACAACGGCATTCGATCAATATGCTATGAAAGCTTTTGACCATAATGCCTTAGACTATCTCCAAAAACCAATTAAGGAAGATAGATTGAGTTTGGCCTTAGAAAGGGCAACGGAAAAGATAAGGCTGAAACAAGAAAAGGAGGAACAGGCAAAATTGCTCGGCCTGAGCAGCCAAGTATTTGTAAAAGATGGAGAGCAATGTTGGTTCGTAAGTTTGGCAGATGTTCGAGTACTGGAGATTATGGGCAGCTATACAAGAATCTTCTTCAAAGAACAAAAACCAATGATTCCGCGCTCACTCAACTACATGGAATCTCGCTTAGACCCTGAGGTTTTCTTTAGGGCCAACAGACAGCAAATCATTAACCTCAAATTCGTTGACCGAATTGAACCATGGTTCAGCGGCACGCTTAAGCTCTATCTCAAAACAGGTGAAGAAGTTGAAGTAAGCAGAAGACAAAGTATCAAGTTCAGGGAAATCATGAGCTTTTAATTTTCATACGATGAGTAATAAGACTTTTCAAGAAATGCGCACTGAAATTATTTTGCGCAATAAAAACGGCATCAACTTCATTGTTGCCGCCAGTATCTGCTGGGTAATCATTTCTTTCCTCTGGACAAGCGACATGAACTCTGGTAAGTTAGTGTTCTACAGTTTTATGGCTACAATGCCCATGTTGCCTTTAGCATACTTATTTGGTAAACTTTTTAAAACCTCATGGAAAATTGAGAATAACCCACTAAATAGTCTTGGCCTCTGGTTAAACTTTGCTCAGCTGTTTTACTTCCCTCTTCTCTTCGTTGTACTCATGAAAAACCACAATGACATGGTTATGGCCTTAGCCATCATTACCGGTGCACATTTCTTCCCTTATACCTGGCTTTATAATACAAAAGCTTATGCTGTTATAGCAGGCATTATAACTATCGGGGCTGCATATATCGGTTATCAGAATTACCCATTTGGTAGCCATCTAATAGGCGCTTTTGTTGCAGTTTGTTTATTCATTCTAGCCTTCTGGATTTATGCCGACTACAAGCGCCTTGCCAAGCAAAGAACATAACACCGCTTACTCAAAAGGATTATCAATTATATTTTTGATGTCCGTTTGAAACCGCCTAATTTTCAGGCATGAATAAGGTGGAGATCAAGGCGAGGTTAGAAGATTCATACGAACATTTTTTAAAATACATTGGCAAGCTCTCGCACGATGAGTTTGAGTATGCACCTGAAGGCAAGTGGAATGCGGGGCAACAGGCGGAACACTTAATCAAAAGTACTAGGCCCTTAATTCAAGCCCTTGGCTATCCAAAATTTCTCATCGGCTTTAAATTTGGTAAAGCCAACCGACCTTCAAAAACCTACCCTGAATTGGTAGATCGCTATAAGGACAAACTAACTACTATGGACGGAGACCCTCCTGGATCTTATGTCCCAAAAGCTATAAAGTTTTCAGAATACGCGAAATTGGCCAAGACTCAGACGGAGATCATTAATAAAATTGAAGACAAGCTGGTCAAATGGTCTGAAGAGGAGCTGGATGAATACATCTTTCCTCATCCATTATTGGGTAAGGTTACAGTACGTGAGATGCTCTACTTCACTATCTACCATGCTGAGCATCACCAAAATTTGGTAAAGCTTTATTTGAAAGGAATTTAACCTCCCCTAGCCCCTCCTTAAAACAAGGAGGGCAATTAGTGCCAGCAACAGTCTGAGTCATACAATTAATGGATATGGTGAAATATCCCAGCTTTCTTTCTTCCTCATCGAGGAGTCACTGCCTGTCAGCAGACAGGGTGACAAAAGGGTGGAGGAGAAACTTTAACCAATAAATTCAATGGGTGAGACACCGATTGAGCCAACACCTAACTGATTCTCAGATTTCTGTTCAACTGATCACTGAACCATAAACTTAATACAAACCGGAGTAGGCACCTCTT
>CAYGKL010000071.1:17120-18591 GCA_964350505.1 uncultured Roseivirgaceae bacterium
CCAGTTTCTTGGTTGATTTCATAAGTCACGATGGTGTTGCTGTCCTGATTGGCCACAAGCATAAATTTCCCTGAAGGGTCAATCTCAAAATCTCGTGGTGTTTTGCCTTGAGAAGAATAAGCAGCAATCTTTTCCAAATCGCCTTTTTCACCAATTCTAAAGGCAATTATCTCATTGATCTCTCCTCTGTTGGAGGTATACAAGAATTTACCATTTGGATGAATCTTTATGGCAGCACTTGCAGGCTCTCGCACATCGTCTTTCTCCTGAGTAGAAATCATCTGAATACTTCTTCTGAATCGGACAGAATCAGAAAGAGCAAGCACCTCAACAGTCCCTATCAGTTCATTGATTGAATATGCGAAGGGTAAGGTTGGATGAAAAGCCAGATGCCTGGGGCCACTCATTCTTGGTGAATTCGGGTAATCCCCTACATAATTGAGCGTTTGAGTTAGTGTATCTAGCTCATATTCATAAATTCTATCAGCTCCTAAATCTACTGCAACCACATATCCATCAGCCGGGTGTTGAATGATCTGATGTGCATGAGGAGCCTCTTGTCTTGGGTGAGAAGAACTGCCTTCGTGTTTTTTATAAGAGCTATAAACATCCAATGAACCGTCTTCGAGAATTGGAAGCACCACAACACTTCCTCCCACATAATTGGCAGCCATAACGAACTTACCTGTATTGTCAATGCTCAAATAGCATGGATAGTTACCTACACTACTTACCTCATTCAAGAATTTCAAGCTATAATCAGCTTCGTTGAATTCAAAAGCAGTTACTCCGGCAAAACCATCTTCTCCACCATCATATTCATTCACCGCATAAATATGCTTTCCATCTGGATGAACTGCCACATATGAAGGACTGATCACCGTTTCACTTGTTGACTTATAGCTAATGGCTCCTGTCTTCTTATTCATTGTATAGACATAGACCCCTTCGCCTTGGCCATCCACATGCCCCTCCTTTTTGGTATAAGTACCTATAAAGAATATGGCTTCATTAGGATCTGTTTTTACCACTTGTTCTTCTGTTTTTTTTGAACCACAGGCTACAAAAAAGACCATGAGGCTAAGTAGAATTAGTTTTTTCATCTATAGTTTTTTCAGCACTTCAATGGTCTCATTTAAATGCTCATCAGTAAAATCATAATGGGTTACAAAACGAATCAGCTGAGGTCCAAAGCCAAAAGCCAGAATGCCATGATCAGCAAGTGCTTTCAAAAATGAAGCATTGGTGTACTTATCTGTGATCTTGAAAATAAGAATGTTCGTTTCACATGGCAGCACCTCCTCTACATAATCTAAGCCTTCTAGCACCTTTGCCATGGCCTTCGCTTTATCATGATCTTCTACAAGTCTCTCCACATGATTTTCAAGCGCATATAAACCTGCCGCGGCAATGTATCCTGCTTGTCGCCAAGCGCCTCCCATTACTTTTCTAATTCTTTTTGCTCTTTTGA
>CAYGKL010000072.1:0-18330 GCA_964350505.1 uncultured Roseivirgaceae bacterium
CCACCTTCAATACCAATATCGATTATCGCATCAATGATACTGTAAAAGTAGTAACCGTACTAGATGATTATCTGGCCTACGATGATGGTGAACCTGACTTCGCTGCTGGCATTAACCAGCGCGGTGGGCAATTGGCCTACCAATTTTATGTAGAGGAAAGAGCCTTGCTCACCCATCTCGACATCAATTTTCCTTTTGTTCAGCAAACTGGCGAACCTATTGAATTATATGTTTGGCAAAATTTAGATAACCAACCCGAGTCTATCCTTTATCAAGCCTCATATAGTGTGCTTAGACCCAACACAATTGGTGAGCTTCGATCTTATTTAATTGATGAACCTATTTTTGTTCAAGACACTTTCTACATTGGTTTCCAACAAGCTACTAATGAATTTCTTGCTGTTGGTCTTGATAAAAATCAGGATACGGGAGATAAAATGTTCTACAATGTAAGTGGCCAATGGCGCGCGAATGAATTTGTCAACGGTAGCTTTTTAATGCGTCCAAGGTTTGACAAAACAATAGCCGCTAACTTTAGTGATATACCTGGTGGCGAAGCCGCACCTGTAAAGCTTTACCCCAACCCAACAGAAGGAGTACTCTTTCTTGAAGGCGAATTCGAGGGATTAAGAGTGTTCGACAACTGGGGTCAAGAAGCTTCTTATGCAGCGAACAAGGTCACAAATGGTTACACCATCGACCTAAGCATGAACAAAAAAGGAATATATTTGCT
Source organism: uncultured Roseivirgaceae bacterium (assembly GCA_964350505.1). Classification (GTDB taxonomy): domain Bacteria; phylum Bacteroidota; class Bacteroidia; order Cytophagales; family Cyclobacteriaceae; genus Roseivirga. The sequence goes on from CAYGKL010000072.1 coordinate 734, forward strand.
GCGCCTTACACAAGGTGGGAAAGTCCGATTTAAGCGAATTATTTTAAAAGAGTAGCAATGGAGAATATTACCGTTCAGGAAGTCAACAAGAAACTGTCTGAAGGCAATCACTTTACTTTTATCGATGTGCGTGAAGTTTGGGAATTTGAAGAGGACAACATTGGAGCACAAAACATACCATTAGCCGAAATCCCAGACCAACTTGATGAAATGGCTGATCTTAAAAATGCAGAAATCATTGTGCATTGTAAGTCAGGAGCTAGATCTTCTCAGGCTCAAATGTATCTGAAGCAGCAAGGATTCACCAATGTAATCAACATGACTGGAGGCATTATGGCTTACCGAGAAGCTGGTTTCTAAAATAGCTTCATCCAATCATTAACAGACTGGTTATGATATACCTGCAAGCCTAGAGATTTTGCAGCATTAATATTGTTGAGGTTGTCGTCTATAAATAGACCTTGTTCGGCACTTAACTGGTGGTCATTCAATATAACCTGCCAAGCCTTAAGTTCTGGCTTTCTTGCCCCAACCTCTTGTGAGAGGTATACCTCCTTGAAATAATCGTGAAAGTTTTTATTTGGCGAAGTGTATTTGGCAATATTCAAAAACCGTTTTACGTGAATTTCATTGGTATTGCTCATTACATAAAGCTCATAAGAATCAGCCAATTCTTCCAACTTTTCAAAACGCTCTTTAGCAATTGGCCCTAGCATTGCGTTCCATGCTTCATCCAACAATCCATCAGCACCCGTAAATTCAAGCTCCTCTCTTAAGTGCGCCCTAAAAGTTGGATCATCAATTTCACCCTTCTCATATTGTAAGAAAAACTCTTTTGAGGCAGCCAAAGCCCTAACCTCATCAACAGGCACTCCTGATATCTCAGCAAAAGCTTTATAGGTAGCATCAATATCGAAGTCGATAATTACACCACCAAGATCGAAAATGATATAAGAGATATTTGATATTTCTGTGGGCATGGGCTTTGTTTAATTAAGCCCAAATATGTAACATTGCAATCCAATTTTCAAGAGGATTTAAACACCTTTGAAAAGGGCCTATAACTCAGTTGGTTAGAGTATCTGACTCATAATCAGAAAGTCCCTGGTTCGAGCCCAGGTGGGCCCACAATAACGAAAAGCTTCACTTCAAGGTGGGGCTTTTTTTGTTTTATTGTCTCTCTCTCTCTGAAATAGCTTTAAACAAAAAATACCTGTAAAAAATCACATATTAAGTGATTCCAATTTTACTACTAATTGATCACTGATTTATTTAACACGGCATTGAGCAGTACATTCGCTCCATTTTCCACATCCTTGTCATGTGAATACTCTTCGACATTATGGCTAATGCCTTTAACGCTGGGTATAAAGAGCATCGTAGAAGGACAAAAAGCAGCCATCATTTGTGCGTCATGACCGGCTCCGCTAGGCATCCGTTTGGTTGTAAGGTTTAACCCTTCAGCTGCTGCTTGCACGGTATTGACAATCTCTTCTTCAAATTTCACTGGCTGAAAACGCACCATAGTTTCCTTTTCTAAAGACAGCCCATGTGCTTTCACTGTAGACGCTATCTTTTCATCGATCAGTTGCTGCGCTTTGATGAGTGCTTCCCCATCTACACTTCTTAAGTCTAGCGTAAAACTAGCTTTAGCGGGTACAATATTAATGGTATTGGGTTCGAACTGAATGCTACCTACAGTGGTCAACACCTTGCTTTCAGCTTGCCTAGAAAGATCTCCAATAAAAGACTGAATTTGTGCTGCCGCATAACCCGCATCTTTCCGGTAGGCAATTGGAGTTGTACCTGCATGATTGGCCTCTCCTATCAATGTATATCGCGACCAATGAATGCCTTGCACCATTTCAACAACGCCAATATCTAGCTTATCTGTTTCTAGAACTGGACCTTGTTCAATATGCAATTCAAAAAAGCATGAAAATGGAATTGAGCCTACCTTCAATTCACCATCATAACCAATGGCTTTTAATCTTGATCCAATAGTTTCTTGGGGATTATCGTAAGCCTTTGATGCTAGAATTTCATTAGGCTCTGCTAGTCCGGCATATACATGACTGCCCATCATATCTGGAGCAAAGCGCACCCCTTCCTCATTCGTAAAGTTGACTAAAGCGAGTGGATAGTCTGTTTGAATACCTTGATCGTTAAGGGTATGGATCAGCTCAAGACCTGCTAAAACACCTAAAGCACCATCATAGCGACCACCCGCATAAACAGTGTCGAGGTGTGAACCGAAAGCCACTGCTGGTAAGTCTTTCGTGCCTTTGCGAATACCAATCATATTTCCCAACTGATCGACATGTACTTCGAGACCAGCTTTCAACATTTGTGATTTGAGCAAGTCGCGAGCTTCTTTGTCTTCGTTTGATAGAGCAATTCGTTCAACGCCAATTCGCCCCATTTTGCCTATTTGGGCATAACGTTCAATATTTTCTAGAAGACGTTGGGCGTTGATTTTCATAAAATAGTTTTGAGCTTCAATTAGGGGCCCTAAATCCCCTGAGGGGACTTTGATTCAACATTAGTAATACTGAATCATTCACCCTTTAGGGTTGGGGTGAAACTCGTTTGATTTTCATTCTTTCCTTTTTTGTCATTCAGAGCGTAGCGAAGAATCTCCTTTTACAATCGGGAGATCCTTCGGTTGTTCCTCCCTCTGGATGACGTTTTAATTTAGTTTACCGTAGACCCAGGATTCACTTTCTCATTCGGTTGAACCAGTCTTAAGTTACCTTCAGCATCTTCGGCCATTAGAATCATACCTTCAGAAACGGTGCCCATCATTGGTCTTGGCGCTAAGTTAGCAACAATAGTTACTTGCTTACCGACCATTTCTTCAGGTGAATAATGCTTAGCAATTCCACTTAAAATGGTTCTTTTGTCTATACCAGTGTCTACCAAAAACTGTAACAGCTTGTTCGATTTCTCAACTTTCTTCGCTTCAAGGATGGTTCCTACACGCAAATCGAGCTTCATGAAATCATCAAAAACAATGGTCTCTTTCAACGGTGCTACTTCAATCTCCTTATTTTCCATTTCGTTTTGTTTCTTAGTATTCTCTAGTTTTTGTACTTGTTCTTCAATTGTGCTGTCTTCTATTTTCTCGAAAAGCAATTGAGCCTCTGTTAACTGATCTCCAGCTTTCAGCAGTTCATCTGAACCAGCATCAGACCAATTCAAATCACCCAAATTCAAAATCGCTTTTAATTTCTCGGTTGTAAAAGGAATAAATGGCTCAGCAACAATGGTTAAGTTAGCCACCAACTGCAAAGCGATGTTGAGAATAGTTTTTACTCTTTCCTCATCAGTCTTAATGAGTTTCCAAGGCTCAGTGTCGGCTAAATATTTGTTTCCAATTCTGGCCAAGTCCATCATTTCTGCTTGCGCTTCTCGGAACCTGTAACGCTCAATAGACTCTCCTACTTTATTTGGCACTTTGCCCAAAGCCGCTAATGCTTCTAAATCGATATCGAACAACTCCCCTCTTTCGGGCACTTTACCTTCATAATATTTATGGGTAAGCACCACAGCTCGGTTTACAAAATTACCTAGTATGGCTACTAATTCGCTGTTATTTCTGGCCTGAAAATCCTTCCAAGTAAAATCATTATCTTTTGTTTCTGGCGCATTAGCGCAGAGGGCATAACGCAAAACATCTTGCTTACCAGGAAGTTCTTCTAAATATTCATGCAACCAAACGGCCCAGTTGCGAGAGGTAGAAATCTTATCACTCTCGAGGTTCAGAAACTCATTGGCGGGCACATTATCTGGCAAGATATAATCACCATGAGCCTTCAGTATCGCTGGGAAGATGATACAATGGAAAACGATGTTGTCTTTACCTATAAAGTGAACCAGTTTAGTATCCCTGTCTTTCCAGTAAGGTTCCCAATCAATCCCTTTTTCAGTCGCCCATTCCTTAGTAGCAGAAATGTAACCAATAGGTGCATCGAACCAGACGTAAAGCACTTTGCCATCTGCTCCTTCTACTGGCACTTTGATTCCCCAATCCAAATCTCTGGTCATGGCTCTTGGCTGTAAACCACCATCTATCCACGACTTACATTGACCCCATACATTAGATTTCCAGTCCTTTTTATGGCCTTCTACAATCCACTGATTCAACCATTTTTCATAGTCCTGCAATGGCAAATACCAATGCTTAGTTTCCTTCATCACTGGAGCATTCCCCGTTAATGTTGACTTAGGATTAATTAAATCTGTGGCATTAAGTGTTGAGCCGCAATTTTCGCACTGATCTCCATAAGCTGAAGGGTGACTACACTTCGGGCATGTACCAGTAATGTACCTATCGGCTAGAAACTGATTGGCCTCTTCATCGTAATACTGCTCACTTACGCGTTCATCAAACTTATCGTCTTCATAGAGTGTCTTGAAAAACTCCTGAGCAGTTTCGTGATGTACTTGATTCGAAGTTCTGGAATAGATATCAAAAGAGATACCCAGCTGACCAAAGCTATCTTTGATCATGTTGTGGTATTTATCTACTATTTGCTGAGGTTCAACCCCCTCTTTCCTGGCTCTCATGGTAATGGCCATTCCATGCTCATCAGAACCACAAATAAAGGCTACATCTTCACCCTTCGAACGTAGATATCGCACATAAATATCAGCAGGCACATAAACACCAGCCAAGTGACCAATGTGTACTGGCCCATTGGCATAGGGCAATGCTGCAGTTACTGTATGTCTTTTGAAATCAGTTTTAGTCATGGCTGCAAAGATAGGTTTTTGATTATTGAAGTCAGATTCTGACTGTTAGAAATTGTCTCAAGAATATGTAGATCATAGAGAAGGCGATCTAAAAATGATCGCCTTCTCTATTTATTCTCATTGTAGTACTTTACAATTATCTCTTCAAATTCATTTTCTTCTTTTCTGCTCCTTGGTAGATAGCATTGAAAATCAATTTGTAAGTACCTCTTGGCTGACCTCTGAACTGAGGCTTGAAGCCAAATAACACCAAATTTCCACCACCATAATTCACGTTAAGCATGGCCGAAGTATTGGCTAGGTATTTCTCCTCACCCATGGCCCAGCCACTCATAAGCAAATCTTCCGAAGCATATTTGGCCACTTCTTCAATACCTTCTGCACCGTCATCTACCTTAAAAGCACCACTATTATCGAAAGAAGCAGCTACTTCTCCCATCATACCAAATGCCAATGGTTTAGAAGTATCAATTTTAGTTCGAATCAATGAGCCAGGAATAAAGAATTCAGAATCCTCCAATCCACTAAGCACATTCTTCACAGGAAGTTTGAACTGCTCGATGGCAAAATCACTTGCCGCATCGAAGAAGATCACTGAACCTCCACTTTTAGCATAAGCATCTACAGCAGCGACTCCTTCTTCACCTATTCCACCAACGAAACGCTCTGGCATTCTGCCTTTCCTGTTGCCTTCCAAAATACTAGAACCTCTTTGAGATGGGAAAATGATGGCGCTGTATTGAGAGAGGTTACCATTCTTGATATCTTCATTATGAAGGGTATCTAAGTCAAAATCGAATTGTTCTAACATCCAACGCGTCCAACCTTCATCCATATTGGCTTGCCACGATTTGTAGATGCCCACCTTCACTGCATTCAATTCTGAAGCTGGAGCCGAAGGTGCTTTGTCCACTCCTACAAAGTCTAGACCCATTTCGCTACTGATGGTTTTGATTTGGTCATCTAAACCTCTTTTCCTTCTCACGATTACTGAACCTGCTTTAAGGTCACCTTCATCGGCTTTGAGCAGACTCACAGTATAGCCAGCCTTTTGCAAATGGTTAATCGCCTTTGCACTCAAGTTGTCTTTGTTAGAGAAAACATAGCCATAACGACCGTTGCCAGTCACAGTACCTGAAACTGGTTTCAATTTCTCTGTTATTTCATCAGCAGAAGCATTGAAACTCTGAGTGAGCCTATCTACTTCAACACCCATTTGCAATGGCAATGTCCAACCTGCTAAATCATAGGGTGGCATTGGCGGACCTCCAGGATACCTGAATTGATCAGGATAAACCTGCTTCTCCATTAAATCAGCGAGGAAAGGTCTAAAAGCTTGACTTCCATAGAAAATAATAGTACCAGCCTCATAGCTTTTGCCATTGGCTGTAAAGGCCGAAGTAGCCTTGTGTGCTTCAATTCCACCTTGCATTAAGATATTGGTGAGGTTCATCGCTTCACTCGGGTTCCATTGGTTGGTTGGAATCACATAAGCAAAAGCGCCCTCTTTATCTTCAATAGCGTCTCTACCCATGCTGTAGATGTTGTAGAGGAATTCATCACTTTTATCAGCTGCCAAATCTAGTACGGCCATCGAAGCCTCCAACATGTATTCAATTGCTGATCTGAAATGCAGCGTTCCACCCTTCCAAGGATATGGGTAGAAGATTTCAGTAGAATTAGCAGGCTTTCCGCCTACCGTTTCAGGCATTCTAGCCGGATCATATTCAGTTGGCGTTGGACTTGGTTGAGCAGTCTCCGTTAAAATACCGATTTGGTTATGGTAATAAGGAGCTGTTCTCATTCCACCATTCCAGAACATGGAATAAGAAGTAGTGGCAATAGCTCCAGGCATTTTCTTCATGGCAAAACGATTTGCCATAGCTGTACCCACTAAATTCACTCCCGTGGTTACACCAGGATGTATTTTCTGATTGACAGGACTCCTAAAAGGCGGTATGAAAATCATTGCCCAACGAGGTGCCGTCTGGTGATGGTTATGAACAATTTGTGGATACCACTGATGATAAAGCACTGTGGTTGCTGCCTGAGTTTCAGGCATATTATTCATAAACCAATCGCGGTTATTATCGTGTCCTACATACTTTTGATAAAGGATTGGAGGACCTGAAGTCTCATAAGGCGTACCTAAATTCTTTCTGTACCAGTCCACTACTATGTCTAAACCATCAGGATTGATGACAGGTACCACAAGTGTGATGACATTATCGCGGATTTTCTGCATTTCATCAGATTCCTCCGAAGCAACTCTCCACATCAATTCTGAAGTCATTTGGGCATGGGCACGTTCTGTTGCATGCATACCACCATCGAACCAAACGATAGCTTTGCCTTCTTTTGACAATCTTTTCGCTTCTTCTTGAGTGATTTCAGCCCTAGAAAGCTTCTCGCTAATTTCTCTCCACTTTTCCAACTGAGCCATATTTTCCTCACTGGAAATAAAGAAGAGTTTAATTGGCCTTCCCATCACAGACTTACCAATATCTACCATCTGAACACGATCAGTAGAAGCGGCTAGTTTATCATAATATTCCAGCATTTGATCATAGTCGGCTAGCTTGTAATCTGCTCCCACTTCATGACCAAAAGTTTCCCTCGGATGAGGAATTTGAGCCTTTAGTCCTGCTCCTAACACAAGGCTTAACGTCAGGATTAATATTTTCAATCTTTTCATCTTGTATTTTAAGGTTTGGTTGAAATTAATTGATGAATACTTCTTTCCTAAACTGAATTATTCAAACAGTAGATATCTGTGAATGAAGGTAAGCTTAAAAATTAGGAGGAATTCCAGAGCACATTTTCTAGTTTCGTCTCAAAGCAAAGTCATATGGCAAAAATTACAGGACATCACCTCATTGGATTTACAGCATCTGCGCAAAGTCAACAAACATTCAAAGCAGCCAACCCTGCAACTATGGATGATTTGGAAATTGCTTTTCACGAGGCAACTACAAGCGAAGTAAATGATGCTGTAATTAAAGCAGCATTAGCTTTTCCAAGCTATAAAAAGCTATCCAATGAAGCCAGAGCGAAATTTTTGGAAGACATTGCCGATGAAATTTTAGCCTTAGGTGACGACTTGATTGTTCGATGCATGGCGGAAACTGCCCTTCCCCGTCCACGACTTGAAGGTGAAAGAGGAAGAACCATGAACCAATTGAAGCTCTTTGCTTCGGTGGTTAGAGAAGGCTCTTGGGTAGATGCGAGAATTGATCTTGCCAACCCAGAAAGCCAGCCATTACCCAAGCCCGACATCAGGCAAATGCAAGTTCCTTTTGGCCCTGTCGGTGTTTTTGGTGCCAGTAATTTCCCACTAGCCTTTTCTGTGGCCGGTGGCGATACAGCATCTGCCCTTGCAGCTGGCTGTCCTGTGATTGTCAAAGGTCATCCACTTCATCCAGGTACATCAGAGCTTGTCGGTCATGCTATCAATGAAGCCATAAAAAAGAACAATTTACCTGAGGGTATTTTCTCTTTGGTTCAAGGCACAAGCATTGAGGTAGGTATAGCGCTTGTTCAGCATCCACAAATTACAGCCATAGGTTTTACGGGCTCTTACAGAGGGGGTAAAGCCCTATTTGATGCTGCTAATCAACGACCTGTACCGATTCCAGTTTATGCAGAAATGGGTAGCAGCAACCCTGTTTTTATGCTTCCAGGTGCTCTAGAAGAAAGAACTGAGGCATTAGCCAAAGGACTGGCAGGTTCCTTCACATTAGGCGTTGGACAGTTCTGCACGAACCCAGGCCTAGTGGTTTTACCACAGAACAGTACAGCAGACCATTTCAAAAATGTGCTGGCAGAAACGAATAAAGAAGCAGCCTCAGGCACCATGCTTTCTTCGGCCATTAAAAAAGCTTTTGATAAAGGTGTAGAACAATTGAGCAAGAGCGAAGGAGTATCTGCCTTAGGCAGTTCATCGGCATCTCCACAAGGCAATCAAGCAAGCAATCAAATCTTTGAGGCGAGTGTTGATGACCTATTAAAGGATAAGAGTCTTCAAGAAGAAGTTTTCGGCCCTGCTACCCTATTGGTCAATTCAGCAGACAAAGCGAAAACATTAGAGCTTGCGAGAAACTTAGAAGGCCATCTCACAGCAACCCTCCATGGTACTGATGAAGACTTAAGAGAGTATGCCGAGTTAGTTGAAATTCTGGAGCAGAAAGTCGGCAGAATTATCTTCAATGGCTTTCCAACTGGTGTTGAAGTTTGTCATTCCATGGTGCATGGAGGTCCTTTCCCAGCAACTACGGCTCCTCAAACCACCTCAGTGGGTACAGCAGCCATTAAGCGATTTGCCCGTCCGGTTTGCTATCAAGAGTTTCCTCAAGAGGCTTTGCCAGATGCCTTGAAAGATGGAAATCCATTGAGCATTTGGAGAATGGTAGATGGGGAGATGAAGAAATAGTGAAAAGAGTTAGCCTGCAGATTATGTATTATCTGCAGGCTAACATTTTCTATTCAATTCTTAGAGTTTCTACCGGGTTTGATTTGGCCACTCGAAGTGATTGAAAACTTACCGTAAGGATTGCGGTTAACCAAGAGCCCAATCCGACTAATATGAATACCCCTAGGCCAATCGAAATTTTAAATGCGTAAGTCGAAAGCCAATTGTTCATTACATAAAAAGTAATTGGTGCGGCAATCACAAAAGCGATCAGCACCAAGAAAGTGAATTTTCTAGAGAGCATCAGCACAATTTGTTGAACAGATGCACCTAATACTTTTCGAATCCCCATTTCTTTGAGCCTTTGTCTCACAGTAAAAGAAGCCAAGCCAAATAAGCCTAAAGAAGCAATTATGATTGAGAGAATGGAAAGTATGCTGATGACCTTAGTTAACTGTTGTTCAGAGCGGTACATCTCTTCTATATGCTCATCTAGAAACTTGTATTCAAAAGGTCGGTTTGGAAATAATTCGGACCATACTCCTTCAATTTCTTCTAAACTCTCCTTCGTTCTTCCTTGCTTTATCTTCACATTGATTTCGCTCCAACCACCAAAACCAACATTGCCATTTATTTGATTACTCATAAATAGAGGTTCAACTTTTAGGCTGAGCTTATTGTAATTGAAGTCTTTAACAATACCGACAACCCTACCTAAAGTATCTACACCGCCAAAGTGAATGGGTGTCCCTATTACACTACGATTATTTGCACCAAGTTCCTTGGCTAGAGTTTCATTCACTACAAAACTTAATCCTGCACCATCGGCAGAAAACTCATCGCTTAAGCCACGTCCCTCTAAAATTTCCATTTTATAGAAATCAAAGAAGTTACTTTCGACCACCACAAATGAGCTTGCCCCTTGAATCATTGCTGTATCGGCACGGTATTGCACACTTGTTTGATGGAGGTTATTGCCCAGCCGTTGGCTAGTGCCAGTTACCCCACTAACGTTTGGTAAATTATTGAGTTCAGACCTCAATAAGTCATATTTGGCATTGGTGTCGTTATACATTTCAATGGACACAACATTCTCTTTCTCAAAGCCCAAATTGAGGTTATGCATAAAATTGAGCTGGTCTATAGCCACTACTGTACCGATAATAATGGCAATCGCAATCGCAAATTGGAAGACGACCAAGGTGTTTCCGAAAATGGACTTACTCGCCTGCGATGCGGAACCCTTTAAGGCAGTCACAGTGTTGAATCCGCTCATGATGAGGGCTGGGTAAACACCAGATAAGAAGCCTATCAACACGGTGGTGGCCAATACCCATATAAGGTTAAGAGGCTGTAAGTAAAGAGCGAGGCTTAAATCTCTCTCAATAATTCCATTTAAGGGTCTTATGGCTAAAGCACAAAGCCCGAAAGCAAGAATCAAGGCAAATAGTGTAAGCAAAATGGACTCAAGCATAAACTGGCCAGTGATCTGCCCTTTTAACGCGCCAACCGACTTCCTTACCCCTACCTCTCTAGACCGAGTAGTAGCTCTAGCGGTAGACAAATTCATAAAGTTGATACTGGCGATCAGTAGTACAAAGAAGGCCAGGATCATAAAAATATTCACTGAGCTTCGCGCAAATTTATTGTAGTTATTATAGTCATGTGTGATGTCCATAGAGCCAAGATGAACATCTGAAAGAGGCTGAAGAAAAAGAGCATATAAGTCCAATATATCTTCTCCCATAAACTTCACCAGAAAGTCATCGAACTTAGCTTCCAATACGGCAGGATCAACATTTGGCGCCATTTGGAGATAGGTATTAAGATAATTAGAACCCCAGCCGTTTTGTCTACCCTCTGTATCCCAAATTGCGGTGCTTATAAGCGCATCAAACTGTAAGTGTGAATTTTCAGGAACATCTTCAAACACCCCACTCACTTTCACCAAGTTACCATCGCTGTTCTTTACTAACTGACCAAGTGGATTTTCATCTCCAAATATCCGTTTGGCCAATGTCTCGCTAATCAAAATATCTGTGTCCTCTTGAAAAACATTGGCCTTGTTGCCATCAATCAATTTGAAATCGAACATCTGGAAAAAGGAAGTATCAACCCTTACCAAGTTTTCCATATAAACCTGTCTATTGTTGTATTCAACCAATGTTCTCCCGGATGTCCAATAACGGGTGAAGTTTACAACCTCTGGGTAGTCAGCCATAATATTCGGCCCCATCGGGTACATGGAGAGTGCAACTTTCTGATCAGATACCGCTCCAAAGCTTTGTACTTCATCTAGTCTGTAGATATTAGCCTTCTTTTCATGGAAGCCATCAAAGCTAAGTTCGTTATTTACGAATAAGAGAATCAACAGACAGGCTGCCATACCCAAAGCCAAACCTGTAATGTTAATAAATGAATACCCCTTGTATTTGATTAGATTTCTAAATGCAATTTTGAAATAGTTTTTGTACATGACCAGTGGATTATAAAATTTGAGTTTTCTTCTTAAATCGATATTTCTGAGCGTCAGGAGAACATCCTTATAGTAGTATAGATCAGCCTTTCTCTTGCCTTTTACCTCAAGTCTATCCAGATAGAGCTCGGTTAAATCACCATCGAAATCGTCATACAGTTCTTCAGAAACCATTAAGCGTAAAATGCGATGAGCGAAAGGTGGCGGAAAGTCCCTTTTCATTTCTGTGTGGATAGTTGAGGAATAATACTCCAAAAAGACTGTCGTGTGTCTTTCGCTTCTTTTAGAGATCTGTATCCGTAGGCTGTCACTTTAAACAATCGCTTGCTCTTTCCTCCTCTTTTATTAGTGGCTCCGCCAACTTCAGATTCTAAAAACCCCTTGTCTTCCAACCTATAAAGCGAAGAGTGAATAGCGCTTATATTCACTTTCCGTTCCGCTCTCTCCTCAATTTCCGTCTTCACAGTTACTGCATAGGCATTGCCTTGCAAAGCTGCTACTGCCAACAAAACCAGTTCTTCTAGTTCTCCAAGATGAGTTCCTTTCATATTATCCTCAGTTTTGTAAACAATATAATACTAATTTTATCTTAGCTATACTCAATTTACTAATTAAGGTTACATAACAGTTGTGTAAGATTCCTTCATACTTGTAGAAACCATTCCACAACTGACAGAAAAGAAAGATTCACTCTCTAATTAGTTCATTCTATTAACCATTGATAATAAGATAGTTACAGCCTAATCATAGATCAAGGCACAGACAGGCATTATCCTTGAACCCTTAACAGTGAATATTTAAAAATAAATTATGACAGAGTTAACAGACAAATTAAAAGGTAACTGGAACGTAGTAAAAGGTAAGCTAAAACAAAATTATGCCGATCTTACAGATGATGATCTTACTTATATAGAGGGTCAGGAAGATGAACTTTTAGGCAGAATTCAAAGAAAAACCCGAAAGGCTAAAAATGAGATCAAGGAGTTTATTGATACAATTTAAAAAAGAATAAAAATTTCTTACACCGATATTCAAGAAGGTCATGAATCATATTCAGGGCCTTTTTCATTTCCGTTCAAGTGAAATTCAATCCTCTAAGCAATTCTATTGTTTTTGAAGCCCAGTATGCTGAAATTCGAAAAAGAATTGAACATGAATTCCCTAGGCAAATCCATCCGCCCCTTCATTGGAGCCAAAGACTATGAAGCTTCGCGAAGTTTTTACCGCGATTTCGGCTTCGAAGAAATAGTCATTTCACCTCATATGTGTGTCTTTAAAATGGGTGGTCAAGTTGCCTTCTATTTGCAAAAGGCTTTTGTAAAAGACTGGGTAGAAAACACTATGCTTTTTCTGGAAGTTGAAAATACCGAAGCATTCAGGAGTCAGCTTTTGAAAAAAGAATTGGTACAAAGGCATAAAGGTGTCAGAATTTCAGAAATTAGAAATGAACCATGGGGCAAAGAGTTTTTTGTGCACGATCCATCTACTATACTCTGGCATATTGGGGAGTTTTATTCTTAGTTGAGTGGGTATTGTTCGGAATTCAAATTCCATATATCTTTCCCATAACTCCGCAGAGTTGAGGGCTAATTGGCCCAACCACTGAGAGCGAAAATTGATTTCGCGAAAGATGATACACCCAAACACAGAACTGAAATTTATCAGTAAAGAAATCGGCTACGGGGTAGTAGCCACGGATTTCATCCCAGCAGGTACCATAACCTGGGCATTAGATAAACTCGACAGAGAATTTAGTCCGCTGGAATTCCAGAGCATGGATCCCATTTACCAGAACATTCTCGATACTTACACCTTCAGAAATAACAAAGGCAACTTTGTACTCTGCTGGGACAATGGCCGATTTGTAAACCACAGTTTCAATTCCAATTGCCTAACCACTGCCTACGATTTTGAAATTGCCATCCGAGATATTCAGCCAGGTGAGCAATTGACAGACGACTATGGTTATTTGAACATCCCCTATCCTTTTAGGGCCCTAGATGAAGGCACTCGTAGAAAAGTGGTCTACCCAGACGACTTGATTAAATACTACAAGGTTTGGGATGGAAAAATTAAGAAGGTTTTTCATAAGATTCCGAAAGTGAATCAGCCATTAAGTGAACTCTTGAGTAAAGAAACATGGGATACAGTCAATCAAATCATTGCTGGTCAATCAGAATTGGATTCGATTCTTAAGAATTATTATGATCAGAAGCATGTCAATGGTCATGTTTGAAACAATTATTCATTCAAGGCTTCACTTTGAATGAAGCCTCGAGTACTTCTTTGCAGATGAATTGTTGCCCATTTTACGACAACTTGTTATCTTATAGTTCAACGTTGATCATATGACCACCACACCAGAACATGACCGAAAAATAGCTGTAATGAAATTTTACTCGGTCTACCCTCACTACGTTACCAAAGTGGAGAAAAACGGACGCACTGTGGAAGAGCTTCATCAGGTGATTGAATGGCTTACTGGTTTCGATAACCAAAAACTTCAAGAACTGATTGATGAAAAAGTGACTTTTGAAGAGTTCTTTGCTCAGGCCAACTTACACCCCAATGCTCACCTTATTACAGGCACCATCTGTGGCTATAAAATTCAGGACATTCAAACTCCGCTAACGAAACAAGCTAGGTATTTAGATAAATTGATAGAAGAGCTGGCAAGAGGTCGTAAGATGGAGAAGATATTGAGGCAGACTCAGGCTTAAGAAGCTAGAGATAAGATGTCAGATGTCAGATATCAAAAATAATCTTACCCTCTGGCTGCATCGAGGGTTTCAGACAAGTCGATTTTTAATCAATACGAGCAATGAAAACCAAGCATAAACCATTAGAAAGTTGAAGATTATAAATGTTGAAGTTCTTTCTAAACAACAAAAGTCTCAGATCTTAGCAATCTGGAATAACGAGTATCCGAAGAGACTCAATTACCAAACGCTTGCTGATTTTGAAGCCTATCTCCAAAAACTAGAAGACCAACACCACATACTTGTCATTGATGAAAGTGAAAAAGTTTGGGGCTGGTATTTTCATTTTATGCGTGATGGAGAACGTTGGTTTGCCATTATTTTAGACTCAAAACTCCAAGGCCAGGGTTTCGGTACTCATATCCTTAACTTAGCCAAGTTTATTGAACCTACTTTCAACGGTTGGGTAATGGACAAGAATGATCTTAAGCAAAACGGTGAGGTCTATAAATCACCTCTCGAATTCTATTTAAAAAATGGATTTAAGTTGCTACCCGATGTTAGGCTGGAGATACCACAAATGTCAGCAGTAAAGATTAGGTGGGAAAGTTGAACGACTCTACCCTTTCCATCTTTTGAAGAAATCCATTTAATTTAGTCTTTCCAAATAATTATAAATTGAATTGAATCAGGACTTACTCATCTCAAACATCTGCAAACACGTTGAGCTTAATGCATCAGAAAAAGAACGAATTCTTGGTCTGTTCATAAAGCATAACACCCGGAAAAATGACTACTTAGTACTACAGGGAGAACTTTGTCAAAATATATACTTTATTACCTCAGGCACTCTTCGAGCGTTTTGCCTTAATCAAAAAGGCAAAGAATCTACAGTGATGTTCGGCATCAAAGATTGGTGGATCACAGACATGTACTGTTTCCTGAACAAGCTACCCGCCATGGTTTCAATTCAGGCGGTAGAAGAAAGTAGTGTTTTGAAACTATCCAAAGCTGATTTAGACGCTCTTCTCAACGAAATCCCAGCATTTAATAGCTTTTTCCGAATTCTAATGCAAAATGCTTATTGCCGTGAGCAGTTAAGAATGATTCAAAACCTTTCGATTCCAGCGCTTGATCGATATCAAAACTTTTTACAAAACTATCCTATGATCGCGCAGCAGGTCCCCCTCAAACATATAGCATCTTACCTCGGTGTTACTCCTGAATTTCTAAGCACCGCTCGTTCTAGAAAAAACTGACTGTGGCAAACGTATTTCTTAATGTACATTATGCCCAGAAAGGTTTAGGGTCACTTTCTTTACAAGAAAAAAAGTATGCTTATTTTAATTGCAGGCCCTTATAGAAGTGGCACTAATGATGACCTCAAACTCATCAAAAAGAATCTTGACAAGTTAGAGGCAATGGCTTTGCCTATTTTTAGAAAGGGACACTTACCTATGATTGGTGAGTGGGTTGCCCTACCACTCATGCACCTTGCTGGCTCCAAAAAACCTGGAGACGATGCCTGGGATGAAATTCAATATCCAGTTGCTCATAAACTACTAGAAAAGTGTGATGCCGTTTTGAGGATTCCAGGTGAATCTAAAGGAGCCGATATGGATGTTGAAATTGCCAGAAGCAAAGGATTGAAGATTTATTATAACCTTGAGGAAATTCCAAATGCTGAATAATTGAGTCAATGTATCCTCATCCTTGATGAGGATACATAATACCCTGTTTTGTAAAAAATGGAATCCAAAACGCCCTGCATTCAAGCTAGTGTATTGAGGCTTGAGGAGAAGTCGATTTTAGATCGATCACTGAGCAAAACCTCTAACAAACTTTTGTTTCGAGTATATCCTACAACCCCTACTTTACCAATCGAAAGGACCGTAAGTTTGTCAAAGGTCTCCAAACAAAGTGATCCATACCAATTAACCAATTCCCTAATTAACCAGCCTACGCAACCCATTGCGCAGACTTATTTAATAGCCATAACACACAATTCACATTAAAAAACTACCTTTGCGGCTCGATTTGAAAATCAGTTATGCAATCCATTAGAAACATCGCCATTATCGCCCACGTTGACCATGGCAAAACTACCTTAGTAGATAAAATAATTCATGCCTCTAAACTCTTTAGAGAAAATCAAGAATCTGGAGATTTAATCCTGGATAACAACGACTTAGAGCGTGAAAGAGGTATTACAATTCTTTCAAAAAACGTATCTGTTGTTTACAAAGATGTAAAGATCAACATCATCGATACTCCTGGTCACGCAGACTTTGGCGGTGAAGTAGAACGTGTATTAAAAATGGCCGATGGCGTGCTCCTTTTGGTAGATGCTTTCGAAGGCCCAATGCCACAAACTAGATTTGTATTGAGCAAAGCCCTGGCACTTGGCCTCACCCCTATTGTAGTGGTGAACAAAGTGGACAAAGAAAACTGTCGTCCTGATGAAGTACATGAGCAGGTTTTCGACCTAATGTTCAACCTAGATGCTACTGAAGAGCAACTGAACTTCGAAACCATTTATGGTTCTTCGAAAAACGGATGGATGAGTACTGATTGGAAAAAACCAACAGAAGAAATTACTCCACTCCTAGATAAAATATTAGAGGTAATTCCTGAGGCACCAAGCCCAGAAGGAGTTCCTCAGTTCCAAGTGACTTCGCTCGATTACTCTGCTTACGTAGGTAGAATTGCCATTGGAAGAGTTTACCAAGGTAAATTGGAAGAAGGTAAGTCAATGGGCTTAACCAAAGCTGACGGTTCTGTGCAGCGTGTCCGCATCAAAGAACTTCAGGTTTTTGAAGGTCTTGGAAGAGCCAGAGTATCTGAAGTAAAAGCCGGTGACCTTTGTGCGATTGTAGGTTTAGATAATTTTGAAATTGGTGATACACTCACAGATTTTGAAAACCCTGCGCCTCTTAAGCGTTTGAATATCGATGAGCCTACCATGAACATGCTCTTCACTATCAACAACTCTCCAGGTTTCGGCTCTGACGGTAAGTTTGTTACCTCTCGCCATTTGAGAGAGCGTTTGATGAAAGAAATTGAAAAGAACCTTGCCTTAAAAGTTGAGCCGACTGATTCGGAAGATAAGTTCTTAGTTTACGGTCGTGGTATTCTTCACTTGTCGGTTTTAATCGAAACCATGAGACGTGAAGGTTATGAACTAATGGTAGGTCAGCCGCAGGTAATCTTCAAGGAAATTGATGGTAAAAAATGCGAACCTATTGAAACGCTCGTAGTA
>CAYGKL010000073.1:0-1815 GCA_964350505.1 uncultured Roseivirgaceae bacterium
ACAAGCTTTACGACTATGGCTTACACCAAGACGAGGTTGAGGAAATTCTAAGCGAACTGATCACAGAAGGATTTATCAATGAAGAGCGATTTGCAAGAGCATTTATTGGAGGCAAATTTCGAATGAAGAAATGGGGCCGACAGAAAATTCTTCAAAGCATTCGACCTCACAAAATATCTGAATATTGCCTTAAAAAGGGCTTAGAAGAAATTGACCCTGATGCTTATTGGAATGTACTTCTAGAGCATACCGAAAAGAAATACGCCCAACTTCAGGGCAATTCAGTCTATGTAATTAAGGGCAAACTGAATCAATATTTGTACGGTAAGGGCTTCGAAGCAGATCTAATTCGTGAAGCAGTTAATGAAACTGTAAAGGATTGAATTACTCCTTAAAAAGCCCTTTTCCTTGTGCCTCCCAGCCCCTTTTGCCAGAGGTAGACATAACGAACGGTGAGCATTAGCATGATCGGAATAAGGGCTGTATTGTAAACTTGCAACCTCCCGATCCAGACGAAAGTCATAGAAATAAGTAAAATCACAAGAAAACGTACATAGACCATTAACCATTTCTTAGGGCGCTTTTTAACAATTAGAAAAGCAATCACAAGGTTAGGTGCAAAAGCCCAAAGAACATTTAGATTATTGACTGTTGTGGTGTGGTGAGTGGCCACCCAGAGCAGAAAGACGATTAATCCAATCAGGCCCGTGATTAAGAAAAGCGTTAGGTCTAACCAGCGTGAACGCTTTTTAGTGAGCCAATCTTTCACAGTTAAAATAATAACCACCAGAGCGATCACAGTAAACAAAAGCGTAGGGCTTAGCATCTCTTTCTTCTGTTCATGGTAATCCGACTGAAAGAGTTTATTAGTAGCTTTTATAGCTGGCACTTCCTGTCCATCTCTTGTAATTGTTGCATCTGCATAAGCAGAAAGCACATAATCAGGCAAATACATATGGGCTTCTACCCCAACTTTCCTATCAATGATATTCCCTAATGCAATATCAATTCCTAGATCCAACCAAGCGTGATTGAATGAGTTTTCATCTACCAACTCTCGCATGGTAGCGCCTTCCGTTTCTGGATCTTCATGAAAAACCAACTGATCACCCAAAACACTTTTAGGAATATCTCTCAATTTGGTCGCACAGTTATCGAAAAACTGATCGTAACGATAACTGCGATTTTGTGGTAAGGCATTATTCTCTAGAAACTCGTAAATCGCTTGTCCTTCGGTCTGATTGATGTTTAACACCTGCTCAGTCAACCACCTATTCTGTGCTTTATAGTTTTGGAA
This sequence comes from uncultured Roseivirgaceae bacterium, assembly GCA_964350505.1. Classification (GTDB taxonomy): domain Bacteria; phylum Bacteroidota; class Bacteroidia; order Cytophagales; family Cyclobacteriaceae; genus Roseivirga. Next base: position 1,298 of record CAYGKL010000073.1, read on the forward strand.
AAAACGCTCAAAATCATAGTCAGCGACTATATAATCTACAGTACCTAATGAAAACTTCACATAGAAAGCCTCCCCATCGGTGTCATAGACACCATAATTAAACACCTTATCTAAGTTCAGTGCAGGATCCTTTACCCTAAAAGCACTATGACCAAAACAATCGACCAAACTAGGGCCAGGGCCTACAGTAATGAGACTTACTTCAGCTTGTTCGGAAAGTTTTGGGTATTGTGCCGAAAGACTAAAAAATGATAGCAGACCTATCAGTACCAAGTTGAGCTTCATAGAATAAAACTAACATGAGTTTTCTTTAAACAATGTCGTCATGGCGGAAAAATTGTCCATAATTTTTCAAATGGCCAATTTTATCAAGTATCAAAAAATCATAATATGGTGAGAATCCTGATATTTTTCTTCCAGTAAAAATAATTTGAAGGAAAACTCGAGTATGATAATTCTCAGATTAATGCATCAAAAACAGTGTGCAATTTTGCACCCTTTGTTTCTCGGCTTAACTT
>CAYGKL010000073.1:1915-18319 GCA_964350505.1 uncultured Roseivirgaceae bacterium
CCAACAGGAATGTTGACAGATGACACTTACCGAAAGGTCATTGATGAATTAGCACCTAGGTTGAGCTACCTGATCTTCTATTTTCAGGGCGAACCCTATCTGAATCCTAAGTTTTTGGAGCAAGTAAACTATGCCAACTCCAAGAGAATCTACACCGCAACCTCCACTAACGCCCATTACCTAAATGATGATGTGGCTCGAAAAACAGTAGAGTCAGGTTTAGACCGATTGATTATTTCTATTGATGGCACCACGCAAGATACTTATGAACAATACCGCATTGGCGGACAACTGGATAAGGTAATTGAAGGAACAGAGAACATTGTTAGATGGAAGAAAACGCTAAAGTCTAAAACACCTCATGTCATATTTCAGTACTTGGTGGTGAAGCCGAATGAACATCAATTAGCCGATGTAGAAAAACTGGCAAATGAGCTTGGTGTAGATGAAGTTGCCTTTAAAACCGCCCAAATTTATGACTATGAAGATGGTTCTGAACTGATCCCAACCATAGAAAAGTACAGCAGGTATAAGCAGTTGGCTTCTGGTAAATGGGCGATCAAAAACAAACTAGTCAATCATTGTTGGAAGATGTGGCATTCTTGCGTCATCACATGGGATGGCAAAGTAGTGCCCTGCTGTTTCGATAAGGATGCTCATTATCAATTGGGCGAAATGAAGGACCAGTCGTTCGAAAAGGTTTGGAGAAGCAATACCTATCGGCAATTCCGACAAAACTTGATTAAATCCAGAAGTGAGATTGAAATGTGTAAGAATTGCTCAGAAGGCACTAAGGTTTGGGCTTAACCTTTTAAATGCTTTGGGAGCTTGAAGTCTTTTTTGGATGGGGCACAAGAATCGCAACTAGCACAACCATCTTCAGCCTTGTACTGCTTGTACATTTTGCGACCTATAAAGAAAGCTGCGGCTATGAACAGTATGAACATGATAACTTCTTGCATTGGCTATTGAACTATGAATGCGGGGGTAAAGTTCGTCAATCGACTTGAAAGTCGAAAGTTATCAGTGAATTGTGTTTTAGTTTTGTTCGGTAAATAGTCGTAATAAGAAAGCTTTGGTAAATTTAATTCCCCTCCTCCAAGGAGGGGTTAGGGATGGTCATTCCAACCAAAACAGCTTCTTATCTTTTCTAAAACGGCAGTAGTTGCTCGAAAAACATCGTCATTTTCGAACCTAATAACTTTGATTCCTAAACTAGCAAGTTCATCATCTCTTTTATTATCATATTCTAGACTATGTTCCGTGAAAAGGACATCTCCATCTAGTTCGATGGCTAGTTTTTCGGTATGGCAATAGAAGTCTAGTATGTAGTTTTTTATACTGTGCTGCCTTCTGAATTTTCTTCCTTCTAATTGACTTTTGGAGAGCAAAGTCCATAAAGTAGCTTCTGCGGGTGTTCCATTATTCCTTAGGCTCCTTCGCTTATCTTTTAGGTGTTTCCAATTGTGAAGATTATCGGTCATGTGTGTTGAAGTTTTTGGCTCACCACCCCCACCCCTCCTCCAAGGAGGGGAGTTAATCAGCGGTGTTGAAACTGATTTTCTAACCCAATTTAACCAATTACTTTTGGACTAGGGTTTTGATGAATTTTCAACATATCTTCAGTAGGCGTTCAACAGGTCAGACTTCAGATCAACCGATAACTCTTTACTTCTTCCCCCAATGTTTCTGAATCATCTTGAGCATTTGAGGCTGGGTGACATTTCCTGCAATGATTTCTCTGCCGAACAGATATTCACTCCCCCCCTTGAAATCCGTGACTTTGCCTCCTGCTTCTTGCACTATCAAAGCTCCAGCAGCTACATCCCAAGCATTGAGGTTGTATTCGAAGAAACCTTCGAAACGGCCGCAAGCCGTGTAAGCCAAGTCTACTGCGGCACTCCCCATTCTTCTGAGTCCGTGAGTGTTTTGCATGAAGTCGTTCAGAATGGCCAGGTATTGCTTCATTTGCTCAAAATTATAATAAGGGAAGCCAGTGGCTAAAAGCGCTTTATCTAGCGTTTTGATTGGAGAGACCTTAATTGGTGCATGATTCAAAAATGCTCCTTCACCTTTAGAAGCATGGAAGCACTCATCTCTATTTAGCTCGTAAACAACACCAAGTGCCAATTCTCCTCGCTTCATCAAAGCCACAGAAATGGCATAAACTGGCAAACCATGAGTGAAATTTGTGGTACCATCTAGCGGATCGATGATCCAATTATAGATGTCAGATTTTTTGTTTGAAGTACCTTCTTCTGCAATAAAGCCACTGCCTGGTAGAATTTCAGACAGCCCTTTTACCAAGCGTTTTTCAGCTTCTTTGTCTACATAAGAAACCAGATCGTTTTTGCCTTTGTATTCAATTTTGGTGTGATCGAATTTCAGAGATTCTTCTCTGATAAAATCTCCCGTTTCTTTCACTAAAACGATTACATCTTGAAGTAGTCTTTGCATGGCTAGGTGATTAGTCTGCAAAGATAGACTTAATCAATGCCTTTAGGCAAAATTTTCCTTCTTTACCGGAGCATTTCGCTCATTCATCAATGAGTTTATAGCTGTTAGCAATCCTTTTTTTATCTCGTCCATTTCTGGTCGCTTATGATATTTCTGGTTCACTTCAATCTCAATTCCTGAATAGTTTTGAGGCCTAAATTCTTTCCTTAAATGAGTAGTGAAACCATCAGCAGTGCCTAAATAAGGGTAGTTGTGCATAGTGATAAATTGGGGAACAACACTATTTAATTCATTTACTAATTGATGCGCAATTTTAGCTTCAGGTTCCCTTTTGTCATCATAGAGAATACCAATGTCGGCTTTCCTTACTTCTCCTTTCAACACGGGTGTAAATGAATGTATAGAGAGGTGAACCACCGAATCCGTTTTTCTAGCCTTTTCCTTGATCCAATCATAAACCTGCTGTCTGTAGGCTGAATAATACTTCTTTACCACAAATTTCTTCACCACTGGGTCAAGGGTTTTGCTGAATTCAGAATACAATTCAGGGTTGAATTTAGATCGATTGGAATCGATCAAAAGCCTTGTGATCATATTCACATACAATGGTAATTTTAGCGAATCGGCCAATTGTTCTGCCAAAAGTCCGGCACCAATATCGATACCACGATGGGTCTCCAATACTTCTTCATTACCCAAAAACAAATAGCGATAGTTGCTGGGCACATAGTTACCAGCATGCTCGCAAGTCATTAAAAAGCTTCTTCTAGACATTCCTTTAACATTTGATTATTTTCTAAACAATCACACAATTCTGAGTAAACCATTTTCAGGTTATCATGCTCCAAATTAGCTTCAAGGGCGTTGAGTATTCTGGTAGAAAGCGTACCCTCATCAAAGATTAATTCAATCTCAACTTTCCAAGGATCTAAAGCCTTAGGATATCTTCTGTCAATTTTTCTTTTGAGGTATTGCCACAGTTCCGTAGCTGTAATTTCATCAACCGCATTGAGGTCGAAAGCTTTTAAGTAAGCCTTATTTTCAATGACTGTGAGCTCACCAGACTTTATTACTTGCTTGAAAATTTTAGCCAACTCACTTGTGCTGAACTTCTTCTGGCTTTCAAGTGGAATAAAAAATTCTTCTACAAGAAGTTTCAGGGCATGAATGATCAAAGAAGCAATTGCCAAATCGGCCTTTGGGCATTCTTGAATATCTAGAATACGGATTTCAATAGCTCCCCTATCGAAGCGTGCAATGGCACCACGAGAATTCAACCAAATTGGTTCTAAAATACCTTCCGTATCATGCGCTTTAATATCAACAGCTATCTGGTCAAAGATTTGAGCATAGTAATCTTGCTTAGAAAATACTGGTTCTGGAATGACCTGACCTGTAAGTATTGGCACCACTTTTTGGTTCTTGCTATAGTAGTCTAAGCGCTTGTCCCAAAAGCCTGTGTCTTTACCATCTAGTATAGATGAGCTCGCTGAAAGTGCTGGCATAATTGGCAACAACATCCGGATGGCTGCATGTAGCTTGGCAAACTCCTCATCGCCATGGAATGGTAAGTTGATGTGCATGCTTTGCAGGTTACTCCAGCCATGGCCTTCGCAGTTAAAAATACGATCGTATGTGGCGTAAATCTCGGCATTATCGTGTGGCCAACGGACTGTCTCTGACTCAGGATCCATCCAAGGGTGAGCAGCAGAAGGCATAAGTTGAGCTTTGAACTCAGACAAAACACTATTCATCTGCTGAATGGCCTCCTCGAAATCTGCAGCCAATTGAACCAAATCGCCAGTTGGGGCCGAACACTTTAGTTCAATCACATGCAAGGCCAATTCATTAGACCAAGTGACGTTTCCGAAAGTAACGTCATTGGTGATTTCTCCAGCCAATGACTTTAAAACTTCATCGGCAATAGGTTTCACATCGAGGGTCTCGATGTCGACAATCATATATTCCAGCTCAATTCCAAAGGCCTGGAACAAGTGCAGGTGGCTTTCTTGACTACTCATTGTTTTATTTTGACACGCTCCATTAAGGTTTCCATAATGGTTTCATAAAGAGCGTTTTTGATTACTTTATCTTCCACTCCGGCATCGAGGTTGGGGTTATCATTCACCTCAATGACATAGAATTTGTTGTTTACTTCTTTAATGTCTACACCGTAAAGGCTGTTGCCAATCAATTTGGTTGCCTTCAGAGCCATGGTAATCAGCGCTTTTGGCACTTGGTCTATAGCGAAGGTTTCCGCCTTACCTTCTTGCACCTTGCCACTCTTTTTCCAATCAATGATCTGCCAATGGTTTCTGGCCATAAAGTATTTACAGACATAGAGCGGTTTGCCATTGAAAATTCCAACCCTCCAGTCGAAATCCGTTGGCATAAATTCTTGGGCAATGAGCAATTCAGAACCTTTGAAAAAACCTTTTAACAGTTCGTTCAATTCTTCCTCATTCTGAACCTTCTTTACTCCTTTCGAAAATGCACCATCAGGTTCTTTAAGAATGAAGGGGTAACCAATTCTTTCCACTACTGCTAGGGGATTTTCCTTAGACACGATGGCCGCCTTTGGTGTATTGATTCCATGGCTTCTCATTAACTCATTCAAATACACCTTATTGGTGCAACGCATGATGGAAGTGGGATCATCCACAACTACCAAACCTTCTGATTGCGCTTTTTTGGCCAATCGGAAAGTATGATTGTTTACGTTGGTTGTTTCTCGAATAAAGAGCGCATCGAACTGAGTGATTTTGCCATAATCGTTTTTGGTAATGATCTCAGTATTGAAACCCACTTCTTCTGCGGCTTTCACAAACTTCTGTAAGGCCTTCGGGTTTGACGGTGGGTTTGGATCATCTGGGTTGACCAAAATGGCCAAGTCGAACTTTCTGCGCTGATGATTCTTTCTTACGACCTTCTTGTTGCTCATGAACAGGCCAAGAAACGACTGAAGCTTTTGTCTTTCATCTCCCGATAGGTCATAGATATTTACGGTGCGCAGGTTTTCTAAAACCCATTTATCGCGCTTCACAAAAACCGCTTTTAAAATAGGCGATTGAAAAAGGTTGAACAGCAGCATGCCCAAACTCGAGTAAACGAGATCATCGGTGTATCCAAAATATATTTTGAATTCAAGCTTGGTTTCTGAACTGCTGCCCAAACATTTCTGAATGATGGCGTCAAAATCTTGAGCGTCATCTTTAATCATTGAAGGAAACCTGAAATCTTGAATAGTAGAAATTTCGGGTAGCACTTTATGTCCTCTTGCCTCAGCTAATAATGAAACATAGTAGCCGACACTTTGGTATTGATAAGATTTACAAAGATTGATCACTTTGGTGTTTTTGCCTTGCTGACCAGTTGCATCAGACAAGTATTCTTGCGCGGAAATCAGATCGACATTAGGGATGTCTAAATTCCACTTATGTGGCTTCTCAATTACAATTAGCTTGTTCATATCTTAGGTTCTATGATTAGGAGGTTTGCATCGTAAGTTACCATGCCCAACATGATAGAGTTGATCAATCGGTGAATATCAACTTCATAGTGCTGACCATCAGCCATTGGGTTGCTTTTCAAAGGGTCTGCGATAGACACCGTGTTTCGCTCCATTGAAACCCCATTCAACACTACAAAATGTCCTGTGGGTACACCTCTCAAATCATCATACTCAATCTTTAAGTCTCCTACCTCTCTTGGGCTTCCGTAGAGGTAAGTAGCACTGAGGCCAGTAAGTATTGGCTGACCTTTTAAGAGAAACTGCTCGAGTAATCTTGGGGTTAAGTCTTCAAATTTTATTTCACCTCCAAGGCGTAAGAATTTTTGATAGGCCGTTGAAGCAAAACTCACCTTTCTTTGAGGTTTATAATGACACTGCAAAGCCAATTTATTCATCAAGTCAACCTCAGGGTCTGAAAACCAAGAGGGGTCGAATATTTGAAGGTTATAAGTATAAATAGTTGCTTTGTAACCTCTTTTCAAGGCATGATTGCCAAGATTAACTGCGAGTGTTCCCCCAGATTTAAGTTGCTTTACCTGAGCAATCACCTGATTCAACTGAATGTCGTCACCGTAATATTGATAGACAGCCTGCAAGCTGGTTGGGCCGCAGGTGACATCGTTGGGTTGAGGTAACATATTTATATCTAGTATCCCCTTTTCGGAAAGCAGCATCTTCTTTATACTTTAGTGCCTGTTAGACGCGCTCGAAGTGCAAAGTCACATGTCTGTTGAAAAAAAACATAAGGGAAATTTACAGTCTCCTCTCACAGATGAGGAGTTAGTGCACTATCTACAAAATGGTGGCTCACAGCGCTATTTCTCAATTCTAGCAGACAGACATCATGACTATGTGTTGAAGAAGTGTAAAAGTTATGTTAAGAACGATGACGAAGCCGAAGATCTAAGCCAAGAGATCTTCATTAAAATCTTTATGCAAATCTCCACCTTTAGATCGGAGGCAAAATTCAAGACATGGTTATACACCATTATCTACCACACATGCGTAGACTTTCTTCGCAAGAAAAAGAAAAACACCCATCAGGTTATTTCAGACAAATTAGGCGCTGAACTGGAAGATATTATTGATGCCGAAGAGGTAGATATGGAATCTCTTCAATTAGCATTGGAACAACTTTTGGAGCAGATTACACCTGAAGAAAAGCTTTTGCTGTTACTCAAATACAAAGAGAAACAATCACTACAGGCCATCATAGGCACGCTTCAAATTTCAGAAAGTGCAGCTAAAATGCGACTTAAAAGAGCCAAGGATAAGATTAATAAGCTGTATGAAAAGCAAATGAAGTCTAACGACTAGCCCCCTCAATCACTAATACAAACTCACCCTTCACTCCTTTTTGATTAAAGTGATCGATCAATTCTGAAAAAGTACCTCGAACGGTTTCTTCAAACATCTTAGAAATTTCACGAGATACGGAAGCTTGGCGATCACCCAAAAATTCATTGAGCTGCTCTAGTGATTTAATTAAGCGGTGAGGCGATTCATACAGAATAATGGTTCTTTCCTCCTCAGCCAGTTTCTTCAATCGGGTTTGGCGACCTTTCTTATGAGGCAGAAAGCCTTCGAAAACGAACTTATCTGATGGTAACCCTGAATTCACCAAGGCTGGCACAAAGGCAGTCGCCCCTGGCAAGCAGTTCACCTCCAATCCACCGGCTATCGCCTCGCGTACCAATAGAAATCCAGGGTCGGAAATGGAAGGTGTGCCTGCATCTGAAATGAGGGCAAATGTCTCTCCGGAATTCATTCGCTCTACCAATTTAGTTGCAGCTTGATGCTCATTAAAAATATGGTAGCTCTGGAGCGGTTTACTGATGCTATGATGCTTCAACAATTTCCCGGAGGTTCGGGTATCTTCGGCCAGAATCACATCAACTTCATTCAAAACCTTAATGGCCCGAAGCGTAATATCATCGAGATTCCCAATTGGGGTAGGAACTAGGTATAAGTGAATCTTTTCAGGCATTAGGCCAACGCGTCTATTATTTCAGCCAATTTACGATCCTTTTCAGTAATTGTATTTCCTTCATCATGAGTCGTTAATTCAAAGCTCACTTTGTTCCAAACATTCGACCAGTTGGGATGATGATTCAACTTTTCAGCTTGAATAGCGACTTTAGACATAAAGCCGAACGCCTCTGTAAAATCTTTAAATTCGAAGGTCTTAGTTAGTTTGTTATCCTTTTCTGTCCACATGCTTTCTTATTTTATTGCTTTAATAATATACTGATATTCAAGGCTTTTATCATCGATAGAAATTTTCCGATAGCCTGCCTTTCTTAAGATAGACCTTATTTCACTAGCATCTACCTTGCGTTCATCTGAAGGGCCAACAGGAGTATCTCCTTTTTTAAAATCAACCACCACCAATTCACCCCCAGAACGAATACTTTCTCTTAATCTTTCAAAATAGGCTCTCTGGTTTGGGATAAAGGCAAAGGTGTTCACAACCAATACAGCGTCTGTCTCATTTGGAAGCAAGTTAGGTACGTCCGGAGGCGTCAATCTGGTTTCTATATTCTCTGACCAATCCCCTACAATTTGCTTTTGCTCATTGATGTATTCAAGTGCGTTGGAGTCGATATCTAAGGCGATTACTTTGCTTGCCATTCTAGCCAGCTTAAAAGAGAAGTAGCCAGCACCGGCACCAATATCAGCTATTACTTTTCCGCTGAGATCGCCAAAGCTTTGTAATACGATATCTGGATTCTGCCAATCAGTTCTTTTTTCCTCTATGTCTTCTAAAAACACTGGGCCTAGCATTTCCGGCCTTGTGCTTTTGCCAGTCGGACTTTGTGTATCTAACTTTTCGTTTACTTTTTGCTCTTCTTTTTTCTGGCAAGCAAAAGCTAAGGTGCAGCTCAATATGATTAGGCCTAAACGCTTCATTAGAGTGCAATGATCCCTTCTATTTTATGTGCCCTTTCATAGATTTCAATAATAAAGTCGCTTGAAGGTACCATTACCCTGGCAGTTACACTGGTGTATTTGCCTTTACTCGAAGGTTTGTATTTCACTTCATTTTGTGGAAAAAGAGCCTTCACTTCTTCCTTCTTGCTTTCTAAGACAATGAATTTAAACATATATAAGGCAGGAAAATCATGGGTTGCTTCCAGCTTTTCTTTGAATTCCTCGGTGGTGAATTTATCGCTTGCCATGGCCAAGTGTTTGGTTAAAAGTTAAACAAAAAAAGAGGCTCTTTCAAAAAAGCCTCTTTCATATAATTATGACTTAAGGTTATAAATTAAAAATATTTATAACGCTCATCTGTTACGTCAATTTTCTCTGTGATAGATTGAAGCAAGTTACGATTCAAGTTATTCATTGCTTGCTGAATTAATTGGTTTTCATATTGCGTATAATCTCCAATTTCAGAAGCATCAGTTTTTGAGTTCAATTGAACCACAACAACGCCTTGACCTTCTATAGTATAAGGGGTCGTTTTGTCACCAGCATTCTGAAGTGCAAAAGCAGCACCCAAAGCTTCTGGAGCAAGACCCAATGTACCTAAACTAATATCTTCAAGCTTGATAGTCTGCTTCGCAAAAAGCTGTGCTTCTGGTCCGTATGAAGAGGCCATATCACTAACTGTACCAGACATGCCAGCCAATTTTGACTTGATGAAATCCGCCTTCTTCTCGTTCAATAGAATAGTTGTAATTTCAGATCTTACATCCTCAATCGACTGAACACCTTCCTCAGTCTCACCAGTAGCTACAGCTACCACATACTCATTATCTAATTCAAAGTCTTTTACGTCTTCCAAAGAAGCTTCTCCATATAACCAAGTCACCATCTGACGCGCTTCGGTTAATCTACCAATGGAAGTAGCGTTTTTATCTACTTTAGAACCTTGGAAAACAGAATAGCCATTGTTAGCAGCATAATCTCTGAATTGCGTAGCATTCTCCACGTTAGCGGCAAATTCAGCCGCTTCTAAATAAACTTCATTATTAGTCTCATAAGAAGGAACCATCTCAACAATTACTGTAGCCACTTTGAATCTCTTCTTAATGGTTGATTCACTAACATTGACAATGTAAATTTTGTCATTCTTCTCAATTAGTCTGTTTACTAAACCCGCTCTTCTAGCTCCAAAGATCTCGTTTTCAACGTCAGCAACTTTAGAATCGCCTTTTTTGATCCAACCAAGATCTCCACCACTTGTGCTAAACTGGCCATCGCTATATTCTCTAGCTAATTGTTCAAAGCTCTCACCACTGTTGATTCTTCTTAATACGTCTCTGGCTGTTTGTCTTACAGAAGATTGCTCAGAAGGATTCTTTCCTTGTAAGTAAAAAACAATTTGGCTTGCTCTTGCAAATTCATCTTCAGTAGGAACGATGTCAGATATTTTGTGAATTGAATAAATACCGTTTTGCAAATCAGGCCCAATGATGTCTCCTTTGCTAATTCCAGAAAGGTTATTGGCTACAGCAATCGGAAGTGCACTTGGGTCGTAAGTTGTAAATCCAATGCCTTGCTCAGTTACGCTAGTTGCATAGGTTGAATCATTGGTAGTTTCGTCTTCAAAAGCAGCTTTAATCCCCAGCATTTGCTGATTGTATTCTGCAGAATCGGCAGCAGAAGGAATTACTGGAAATGAAACGTATTCAATGTCCTTAGACTCTTCTACGGTGTAATCCTCTTCGTGAGCGCTTAAATATGCTCTAATCTCTGCATCGGTTACCGCTGAAACTTGATCGTTAGAAACACTACTGAAAGGAACGTTCACGTAGTCAACGTCCGCAAAACCAAACTGAGATCTATAAGCTCTTTGAGCTTCTGCCAAAGTCACATATTCTGTCTTCATAAGAAGGTTCTGGAATTTCTCCATTCTTCTATTATTCATAGACTGCTGCTCTGCATTAGCAAAGTAATACTGAGCTTCTTGGCCATAAAGGTTAATGTTGGCAAGGAAATCTTTGACCGAAGCAATATCAGTAGTACCTAAGTACTGATTAAAAAATTGCTGCATTGTTGGTGAAAGGTTTTGCCCTTGAACCATATCAATTCTTTCATTGGTACCAATTTCTAGGCCTAGTTCTTCTAATTTGTTCGAAAAACCAACTTGAGTAATTATGTTCTGCCAAACTTGGTCTCTGACCATTTGTGTAAGCTGGCTATTGCCTGTTGGGTAACCGTAATTTCTTAAAGTATTCTCTACCATGATAGAGAAGTCTTCTTGAGAAATCTCCTCTCCATCAATTTCACCTACATTTCTAGCACCACCAAAAAAGTCTTGGTTGCTTGTAAGGTCTGTTAATACAAAAGCTAGAATCGAAAATCCCACTACGACTACTAGTAGTCGTCCCATCTTCTCACGAAGCGTATTGATTATTGCCATCAGTTAAATTTTAAATAGGCGCAAACATAATTGAATTATGCCCGAAAGTCAAAGGAAAAATAGCGTAAAACAGCCTAGTAATCAGTCCTCTTCGGATAAATTCCGAATAAATAAGACATTGTCGATGCGGGCGTCTTCCATGGATACAATTTTGATTTCAAAATGCCCGTACTTAATCACATCATGAACCTCTGGTATACTCTCTGTTATTGACAAAATAAAGCCCCCTAGGGTATCATAATCACCTTCTGGAATTGCCCAAGAATACTTTTCATTCAAGTAGTCAATTTCGTGCCTTCCGCTAAGCATGTACTTGTTGTCATCGATGCGTTGTTCTACCCAATCTTCATCTTCGTCATGCTCATCTTGAATCTCACCGAAAATCTCTTCGATCACATCTTCCAAACTTACAATCCCCGAAGTGCCTCCAAATTCATCTACAACTAAAGCCAAACTCTTTCGCTCTTGAATAAACTGAATCATCAGCTCGTTGGCGAGCATAGTTTCAGGCACAATGATAATGGGTGTTAGCATACTCTCAATATCCTTCGGCTTCTTAAAAAGATCGAGCACATGGCAGTAACCTATTACCTCATCAATGCTTTCTCGGTAAACCAAAATCTTTGTATGCCCGCTTTCAATAAATTCATTCTTTAAATCCTCAACCGTATCTTCAATATCTATGGCTGAAATTTCTGTCCTTGGTATAAGACACTCCCTCACACGAACCGTTTTAAACTCTAAGGCATTGTTGAAGATTTTAGTGTCTAACTCAACTTTGGTTTTCTTAATGTCATCGTGCGTATTGGTTTTGATATAATTACTCAAATCAGTCAAACCGAATACTTGTCTATCTTCTGAATACGGCTGCCTTAGCACGAATAGAATAATGAACTTAGACATCTGCTCAATCAACCAAACAACAGGAAACATCAAGAAGAAAATGATCATCATTGGGATGGCCAATAAATTCAGGAGGTTGTTTGGGTTCAGAAGGAAAATACTCTTTGGTGTGAATTCAGCGGTAAAAAGGACAATGATAGTCGAAAGGATAGTTTGTGAAATAACCACAGTACTTTGTGTATTAATTGGCTCAGGAAGTCTTGAGGCTATCAAAGGTTCTAGAACACTGGCCATGAAAATACCATAGATAACCAAGGCAATGGTATTGCCAACGAGTGCTGTATTAATTAAGCGAGAAGGTTTTTGGGTAAAAAAGGAGAGGATTCTGCCAGCTAATTTACCTTGTTGATTTTGAAGTTCAATCTGTAGTTTACTGGCACTCACAAAAGCAATCTCAGTCCCCGAGAAGAAGGCTGAGAAAACAAGACAGACCAAAATCATGGTCAGTTGGTAAGTATCCATTATCGCTTATTCTTTTTCTTAACCGGCTTGCTTTTGGAAGATTGCTCTTCGCTTTCATTTCTTCTAGCTCGCCTATATCTCACTAAAAATAGTAAACCCAACGATATCATGAAAATGAAGTAGGAGGAAGCAATGCCATATGTCATGGTTTGGTGAACACCCACCACAAATGAAACTACACTCAAAGAAAAAAATATGGTGTCTCCTAAGTTCTTCAATTGTTGTCCTTTAAAATAATTTTTCCGTCTGTTGGATTGGTAAACTCATAAGTTGAAAAATCTTGTGGTGCTGTCATTCCTTCCGCCTGAATAATTTCTGTCTCAGTTTCTACAATCACAAACTTGTTGGTATAAATTTCTTCTGTTTCAGGGTTCCAAAATAGCTCTTCTGATCTTAAGGTTTGCTCGTATTGGAGATTATTCACAAAAACATCTCCATTAGCTCGATAGATCTTGCTATCATTTTCCTTGTAGCCTCTTTGGGCTGTAAGCTCGGAGGTTTGGTTCCCAAGATTATCATAAAAAACAACCTTGATCCCCTCGGGAAATTCAATATCCCCATTCTGATGCTGAAGTTGCTTATCCCCTGTAATAATTACCTTAACCACCGTAGAATCGCTGAACTGAATCTTTACATTCTCAGATTCATACAATGGTCCTTCATAAACTTCCATATCCGAAAGCTTCTTTTCTTCATTAAAACAGCCACACAACAGCGTTGCAAAAAGTACAAGGGTAATATATTTGATATACTTCTTCATGAACAAAAAACGGTCTCTTTCTAATGAAAAAGACCGTTTAGATTCCTTTTAATATTTCTTAATTCTCAGGTCTTCTTTGAAGCTTCACTGTCTTCTGAATCCAACAACCAACTGTAATTGAATCACCTTCTTTTTTATTTACAGTAAAGATGTCAGAGATAGTTGGAAATTGTGCTTTTGCTTGGCCCATTTTTAAGTTGTTACCAGCTACAGCATAATATTCGTATGCCGCGATATATCTAGCTCTATCATCAACCTGACTCACTTGCTTGTCACATTGAGTACTTGCCATTACCATGTCGCCAATCAATTCATACATCTCTGACTTCAAAGTAGGGTCTATTTCTGCAGCCTCTAAAGCATATTTTCTAGCTTCAACATAGTTGCCGTTAATTCTTTCAGTAGCGGCTACTTGCTTCAAAGCTTTTCCTTTATCAGTGTTGTCTTCAGTCAATTCAGCAGCCTTGATAAAGTATTCTTTAGATTTTTCATATTCCTTCTCTGCACCAAATTTCACTCCTAATAAATAACCTACTCCATATTGAGGACTGTTAGCGAAGTAAGATTCAGCAGCTTTAACAAACCACTCTGTATCAGTACAACCTCCATCATAAGCAAATACAAAGATTTTATTGGCTAATTCAGCATCGTTTGGATTGGCCTCAAACTCAGGCACCAATTTTTCAATAATGAAATCACAATCAATCAATTTCAAATCAGCTAATTTCTGATCTACAAACTCCTTGATTTGGTCGTACCTTTTGGTACTCTTGTTTCCAGCTCTAGCCTGAGCAATTTCATGATCAATGTGCTTCGTACACTGCTCATAAATTTCAAGGATCTCTTCTTTGCTAATGGTTACATTATCTCTAGCAAAAGCTAAAACTGCCAACTGCATATAATACCTTCCAAGAGCATAATTAGCATCCAACCCTTTCAATTCATATGATCTTTTGAATAAATCCAAAAGCATTTGGGTCTTCTCTGCATCTTTGTAATAGAATTTGAAAGCATCTACCGCCTTTCTATCTATCACCTCTTCTTCTTGGCCTTCAAAGTTTGCAAAACGCATATCATACATCTCCAACACTTTTCCAGCAGCCTCTTTCTGAACAGCCTCATCTTTCGAATTGTCGAAAGTTTCGCCCCAGACTTTAATGGCATTTATGTAAAGAGAAGTACTCAACTTAGGATATTTCTCTATCAACTTCTCCAAATGAGGTTTAGCCGCATCGAAGCTTCCTTGACGATAATTATCATCAAATAGTGTCCATAATGTTTGTGCCTCAGATCTTTGAGCAGGATCTTCAGGCCAATTGAATTGAGCACTTAGAGAAGTACTAAGTGCTACTAAAGCAAGTATCATTAGAGCTTTTAGTCTCATAATATCAGTAGTTTTAGTTAAATCTTTGTTTTGTGAACCAGGTTAAATCTAGAATAGAGAAACCAAGGTTCAATTTTAAATAATTCTCTCTTATTAAGCCAACCGTTGAAATATTTCCTTGCTGACCAAGAGTAATTCCCACATTTACGTGAGACATTCCCCAGAACGAATTAAGCGGAAGCGATACGCCAAAATTTATGCCAACATCGTTAACAACTTGATTATCAATAAGAAATGGTGTTTTCTCATAATGCACTCCAAATCGAAAGCTTGTTACATTCCACAAACTAGTTGGTTGGTCGTAATTAGGAATGAACTCTCCTCCTAACACAACTCTTAACGAATTACCATAATAAGACTCGCTCAAGCCTTCATTATTTCTATACTGTGTCCAATCCTGTATTTGGAAATCAACTCCAAAAGTGAACTTCTCAAATTTCTCATAGGATATACCAAAACCTAACCTATCCGGAATAGTTATTGTTCTATTGGCCCCTTTATCATAAACCAGGGTGTCCTGACCATTTATTGAACCACTTGCCGTTTGATTGGAAAAGGTCACTAAGGAGACTTGCTTAACATCAACGCCAAGATTATAATACGCTCCAAAATTAAGCCTTTGATTCTCGGCTAGTGGCATTTTATATAATAGCCCGATTGAGCCAGATACTTGACTAAAGCTTCTTCTCTCGTTAACAACTGTGGTAGCAAAATTAGGATTAACATTATCGAGAGTAAAGCTATCTTCAGTACTAATATTTCCATAGTAATACATCCCTTTGAGACCGATATGGAAATTTCCAAACCTCAATGAGGTGGAGAGATTCACTAAGTCAATACCTCCTTTACCTGAAACATCTACAAAGGTTGATCCACCATCGACTCCTGGTTGCTGCTGTGTAAAGCCATAGCTTACTGAGCTATAAGGTGAAATTGATAAGCCTAAATTCCATTTACTATAAACCAATGGAAGTGATAACCCAAATTCTTTAAAGCCCCCTGTCATTGTATTATATGACTCTTGGCCATTTGTGATGTTCCTAAAATCTAAACTTGTGCCCAATTGAAAAACGGCCTCGCGATTAGTCCCTAAGATTGCTGGATTTACATCATTAAAAAAAAATCTTGAGCTATTGCTTATTCCTAATCCACCCATAGAACTGTTTTGAGAATAGCCCGTCCAGTTTAGACTACCCAAACCAAAAACAGAATAGCTCGATTGATCTACCTGAGCATATGTAGCTTCTAAATAAAACAAGCTCACGAAGAGCATTAGCAAAACAGTTCTAAACCTGAACATTAAACTCCTAATCACAGAAAATTCCAACATGCACAATTTTGAGGGTCACAAAGATGTCTGTTTTTCATTTAGATTCAAATGTTTTCACATTCTATGCCTACCTAAACACCTTATTGCCAGCATTTTTAACAAAATTTGAGATTGACAATCGTTTTCAGTACCTATCAGTTCTGCTGAGTCATGAATATGTTTGACTCATTCTCTTGTTTATTGATACAATAATTTGCTGAAAAACCATTAGTCTTACTTTGGGTTCGGT
>CAYGKL010000074.1:0-18003 GCA_964350505.1 uncultured Roseivirgaceae bacterium
CCCTGAAGAATCTTCCGGAGCAGCCTGTTACTTTCAGTATTGACAATGAAACCTATAGCGTAGAAATCAATTCTGACAACGGACGTTATAAATTAGCCGGAGAAAATGCCACCGACTTCCCTAAAGTTCCTGAAGTAACGGACGCATACTCTGTAGACATGTCTACAGATGTGTTGAGCAGCGCTATTAACAACACCATCTTTGCTACTTCAAATGACGAATTAAGACCTGCAATGACAGGGGTGTTTGTGAAGCTAGGAGATACCAATACTACTTTTGTTTCTACGGATGGTCACAGATTAGTGCGCTACAGAAGAGTGGATGTAGCAACAGATTCTGGAATGTCTGTAATTATCCCTAGAAAGGCCTTGAACTTATTAAAGTCTACGCTTCCTTCTGAGAATGTGAATGTGGTTTTGGAATACAATGCTTCTAATGCATACTTCCATTTCAATAATATTAAAATGATTTGTCGCTTGATCGATGAGCGTTTTCCTGATTATGAAAACGTGATTCCTACAGAGAATCCGATTGAGATGACGATTGAAAAGAACGAAATCTTGGGTTCTTTAAAGCGTATTTCTATTTACGCAAATAAGACAACTCACCAGATCAGGTTGAAGATTACAGGAAGTGAATTGACCATTTCTGCTGAAGACTTAGACTTCTCTAATGAGGCAAAAGAAACTTTAGCCTGTGAGCATGAGGGAGAAGATATCGAGATAGGTTTCAACGCTAAGTTCTTGGTTGAAATGTTGGCCAATGTGCACTCTAAGTCGGTTACATTTCAAATGTCTGCGCCTAATCGCGCTGGACTTATCATTCCAACTGATAAGGATGACAATGAAGATATTCTAATGTTGGTAATGCCTGTTATGTTGAACAACTATTAATAGGGGACAAAAAATAGATAAAATGGGGAGCTTCTGCTCCCTTTTTTGTTTCAAAATCAAAAATGCCGATCATTACAAATGCTCTCAAAGAAAACACAGTATGCCTTTCACGCCTTAACCTATTTGGCCGAAAAAGAAGGGAAAGGGCCAGTGCTGATTTCTGAAATATCGCAAGAGCGCAAGATTTCTATCAAATTCTTAGAGAGCATATTGCTTGAGTTAAAGAAGGTTGGCGTTTTGGGAAGTAAGAAGGGTAAAGGTGGAGGTTATTATCTCATTAAATCACCAGATGAAATTCAGCTGGCCAAGGTTATCCGAATGCTGGACGGGCCAATAGCGTTACTGCCGTGTGTTAGTCTTAATTACTACGAAAAGTGTGAAAACTGCAAGGAGGAAATCTGCGGTCTGAACCGTGTAATGGCAGAGGTAAGAGATAATACGCTTAAAGTGTTGGAGAATAATACCTTGGCTGATATTTTAAGGATAGCACAGCCTAGTGCATCTTAACTTCAATCGTCTCGTCCAAATCCAAAGCCAGTCCGAACGATTCGTCAAGAAGTCGGTTCAATTGTTGCTCGTTGGCCAATAGATTAACTACAAGGTTTTTGAATTCAACACTTTTAATTTTATCGTAGGTGAGGATTTTCTCTTCTCCAAAGTCTACATCAGAAACTAGAAATTCTGAATAGTATTTCTCTTTCATTCGAGCATAATAGTCTACAACATCACGCAATTCTAAATACTTACTTTTTAAGGTGATGAGTTCACTTTTTACATCTGAATTTCTGTTGGTGTAATTGGTGGTGAGGTAAAAGTTAATCGCCTCGAGCTGCACTATGGGTTTTGCAACCTTATTGATATCGAAAAGATAAGTGCTGATGTCATCGTCTTCAAGGTTGCCCCCCGAGAAGAGTATTCTAGCTAGTTCTCGCGTGTCTTCCTCCAGCTTTTTTCTTTCATCAATGGTATTGACGAAATAATCCATGTTGTGTTCATTTTCAGTATGAACCTTCTCTATTGCAGCTTCTTCCAGTTTAAGATCCTTTTTGTCTTCGTAAAATACGTTGAGCTGATAGGCCACGGTAATACCAAATATAATCAGTAGCACTTCCATCAAGTATGTATAAAAATCTCCCTTCTTTAGTCCATTGGAAGAACTGGCTTTTTTGATTCGTCTTGAAGTGCCAATTTTTATCATTTTATCATCTTGTGCTAAGTCCTGAGTGAACAGAAAAGGCTGCTTAAGCAATCATTTTATCTAAAATATCACCTACAAAATAGGCAAGAACTGCCGCGGAGCCACCTAAAAATAAAGTCTCAAGCGTACTGCGTAGTTTGTTTGATTTCGTGACATAGCTTTTGGCGAATCCAATTCCTGCAAATGTGATAAAGGTTAATACCGAAGAGTATGTAAATAAGTCACCAGAAAAACCTGAGCCAGTATAGTCTAAGACATATACAATCAGTGGTATAAAGCCTAAAATGAGAAAAGAGATAAAGGTGACGAACCCCATTTGAAAAGGAGATTTAGACTCTTCAGTCATTTCCAGCTCTTCCTTCATCATTACATCTACCCAACGGTCTTTATCTTCAGTAATTTTGGTTACTACCTGCTCAAGGAGCTCACCTTCAAAGCCTTTAGCAGCGTAGATTTCTCTTATTTCTTGTCGCTCTTTTTCTGGCAGGTGGTCTACCTCCCAATATTCAATTTCCTTATGTTTATCGTAATTCTCTTTCTCAGATTTGGTGGAAAGATAACTACCTACAGACATGGCAAAACCATCCGCAAAAAGGTTGGCGAAGCCAAGAATGAGTACTACTGAGCTTTCTAATTGAGCTCCGGCAGCTCCAGCTACAACGGCAAAAGTGGTGACGGATCCGTCAATACCTCCATAAATGAATTCACCAATGTAAGCTTGAAACTTTGAGAACCATTTATTTTCTCCATGAAGATGAGCTTCTTGATGCTTAGCCATGTTATTGATGTTTTTCTGTAAGGGAAGCTAGTAAGAATTGATCATTTTGATCGAAATAATTCTCGGAAAATAGACTCAAGTATAAATCTCAGGTGGTGTTCCTGAGTTTTTAACGTCTTAATCCACCCTTTCGATTTTGGCTCCTAAAGCGTTGAGGCGAGTGTCGATATGTTGATACCCTCTATCTATCTGCTCCACATTATCTATAATAGAACGACCTTCCGCAGAAAGTGCTGCTATCAAAAGTGCCTGACCTGCTCGAATGTCTGGAGAGGTCATTCGGATACCTTTGAGTTTCTGCTGTCTGTTCAGACCAATGACAGTAGCTCTGTGTGGATCGCAAAGAATAATTTGTGCGCCCATATCAATCAGTTTATCGACAAAGAAGAGTCTGGACTCAAACATTTTTTGATGCACCAATACTGTTCCTTTGGCCTGAGTTGCTACCACGAGTACAATGCTCAATAAGTCAGGAGTAAGCCCGGGCCAGATAGCATCTGCAATAGTCATGATGGAACCATCAATAAAGGATTCTATTTCGTATCGCTCTTGAGAAGGAATGAAAATATCATCACCTCTAAATTCCATTTCTATCCCCAGCCTCCTGAAAGTTTCAGGGATAAGCCCGAGCTCTTCTATTCTACAATCTTTGATAGTGATTTCAGACTGGGTCATGGCTGCCATACCAATGAATGAACCGATTTCAATCATATCTGGCAGCATGGTGTGTTCTGTTCCACCTAATGCGTCTACTCCTTCAATATGTAATAGGTTAGAGCCAATACCAGTGATTTTTGCTCCCATTCTATTGAGCATTTTACTCAATTGCTGTAGATATGGTTCGCAAGCTGCGTTGTAAATGGTGGTTTTTCCTTTGGCCATTACTGCGGCCATCAGAATGTTTGCAGTACCTGTTACGGATGCCTCATCTAAGAGCATGTAGGTCCCCTTCAAATGACTAGCATCGATGTGGTACATGCCAGTTTCGGCTTCATAGAGAAACCTAGCTCCAAGTTTTTGAAAGCCTATGAAGTGAGTATCTAACCTTCTTCTACCAATTTTATCACCTCCCGGCTTGGAGATTTTACCTTTACCAAAACGAGCCAATAATGGCCCTAAAATCATTATTGAACCTCTAAGAGACGAAGCCTTCTTTCTGAAATCCTCAGTTTCCAGATAGTCGATGTTCACATTTTTTGCACAGAATCTATAACTCTCATTGCTGAGGTATTTTACTTCAACACCCATGTCTGACAAAAGCTCTATGAGTTTGTTGACATCCCTAATGTCTGGGATCTTATGGATGGTGATAGGCTCTGCGGTGAGCAGAACTGCACATAGAATTTGTAATGCTTCGTTTTTGGCGCCCTGTGGAATTATTTCTCCTGAAAGTCGGGTGCCGCCTTCAATAATGAAAGAGGACATCTAGTTTTTGCGTCTTTTGTGGTTGCTTCTTCTTCGGTTGTTATTGTTGTTATCTCTATCCCTACTGCTCTTTGAGTAACGGGGTTCTCTGATGTTATTATTGAATAGACCTTGTTCTTTCACCTTTTCGATATCAATATCTAATTGGTTTTTAGAAAGCTCTTTGATCTGCTTCAAGATGATTTCATCATCAATATTGTCTTTGTTCC
Source organism: uncultured Roseivirgaceae bacterium (assembly GCA_964350505.1). GTDB lineage: Bacteria > Bacteroidota > Bacteroidia > Cytophagales > Cyclobacteriaceae > Roseivirga. Next base: position 4,504 of record CAYGKL010000074.1, read on the forward strand.
AAGTATTATAGAAGGTCTTCATTAAGCGGCCAATGTGAATCACAGCGTCAGCTTTAGATTGAGGATCTTCCATTGCTATGGCTTGCTCAATCATAATCTCTACACTTCTTCCGTAGTGCATGTACTTAATATTAGAGCTTTTATAGGCTACTCTTTGAGGCTTTTTACCGATGGCTTCTGCCTCAGGCATTGGGAAAGGAGCATCTACATCTAAATCAAAGTTGGAGATCAAATAAAGGTCATCCCATACTTTTTGATCATAGTCTTGGTTACCTGATATGTTCACGTTGATCTGTTTCATCAAGTCAGTGAGGGTTTGAGCATAAGCACTTCTTTGCTCTTTGTCCTCGATTGTCTTGATGTGATTCACCAACTTTTGAATGTTGCGACCATATTCCATCAACTTGACGTCTGTTCGCTCTGTATTATATTCTAATGCCATTGATTTTTAGTCTTGGTTCAAATTAGTAATTATTCTTGAATTGCTTGTTTAAAGCTTCTTTATTCTACGATTCTCAATTTTGCAAAAGTCAGTAATAGGGTCTTTTCTCCGAAGTCTTCGAAGACCACTTTTGCTTTTTTATTAACTCCTTCAATATCTACCTTGGCCACTTTACCAAAGCCAAATTTAGGGTGCTCCACCTTCATACCTTCAGTTAATCCAGAAGTATCACTAGGGTGAAAATCAGCCGATGGCTTATGGTATTGCATTGGTTTTTTAACCTGAGCCTTTTTATTACTCATCAGATTTCTCGCAAAGCTTGAAGAAAAACCATGCGCCTGTTCATTCTTGCCTAATTGAGGCTCTCGGCTACCATATCTAGTATTGACGAAAATGTAGTTCGGATCAACTTCTTCTATAAACCTACTCGGCTCACAATTGGTCAACCTGCCATAACGGTAACGCGATAGGGCATAGGAAAAGTACAAATTTTCTTGTGCCCTAGTTATAGCCACATAAAAAAGTCTGCGCTCCTCCTCCAAGTCTGCTCTGCTACTGAGCATCATTTGTGACGGAAATAGGTCTTCCTCCATACCCACTACGAATACGTTTTTAAACTCCAAGCCTTTAGAAGCGTGGATGGTCATCATGGGCACAAAATCGTTGTCTGTCGGGTCGTCATTGTCCTGATCAGTCAATAAAGCGATATCCTGCATAAATGCTCCAAGGCTTTTGTCCTCAACCTCTGGTGTTTCTACAAACTCCTTCATGGCGTTCAGTAATTCCTGAACGTTCTCGTACCTATTCAGACCTTCAACAGTTTTGTCTTCGTAAAGTTCTTTCAAAAGGCCGGAAGTCTTGGCTATATGGCTGGCTGCTTCATAAGCGTCTTTCGAATCGACATAGATTTTAAAGCTCTTGATTAGAGTGACAAAATCGCTAACGGCATTGGCGGCTCTTCCTGGAAGGAAGGATTGAATATTGGTGAGCACTTCCCAAAGTGGAATATCATGCTCAAAAGCTGCGACAACCATTTTTTCAACAGAAGTTGCACCGATACCTCTTTTTGGTAGGTTGATTATCCTCCTGAAAGATTGCTCATCGTTATGATTGATGGCAAGTCTTAAATAACCCATGAGGTCTTTGATTTCCTTTCGCTGATAAAAGGAAAGACCACCATAAATTTTATACGGGATACCAGATTTTCTTAATGCCTCTTCAATAGCTCTAGATTGGCTATTGGTTCTGTAGAGTATGGCAAAGTCGTTGTTTTTATAGCTGTGTTGTGCTTTCTTCTCGAAAATAGCGGAGGCTACAAAACGTCCTTCTTCATTATCTGAAATTGATTTGATCAATTCTATTCTATTACCCTCTCCGTTAGAAGTCCATACACTCTTTTTTAATTGCCCTTTGTTCTTGGCAATTACTGAATTGGCTGCATTAACTATGTTTTGGGTAGACCTGTAATTCTGCTCTAGCTTAATCACCTTGAGGTCTGGAAAGTCTTTTTCGAAATTGAGAATGTTCTCAATGTTTGCTCCGCGGAAGGCATAGATAGATTGAGCATCGTCTCCTACAACGGCAATATTCTGACTTACAGAAGAAAGCTTTTTGGTAATGAGGTACTGAGAAACGTTTGTGTCCTGAAACTCATCGACCATTACATATTTAAAGCGGTGTTGGTATTTGTTCAGCACATCTAGATGATCTCTGAAAAGGATGTTGGTATTGAGCAGTAAATCATCAAAATCCATGGCGCTGGCTTTGAAGCAGCGTTGACAATAGGTTTTGTAGATTCTTCCCATTTCAGGCTTCTGTGCCGAAGCATCATCAGCGGCATAAAGTGGGTTTTCGATATATTCTTTCCACTCTACAAGCCTATTTTTAGCTCCAGAAATACGATTGAGCACCACGTTAGGTTTGTAAACCTTATCATCTAAACCAAACTCTTTCACAATGGATCTGATCAGCGACTTAGAATCGTCAGTATCGTAAATCGTGAAATTGCTTGGATAGCCTAATCTGTCGGCTTCGGTCCTTAGGATTCTAGCAAATACAGAGTGGAAAGTACCCATCCAAAGGTTTCTGGCATTGAGACCAGCTACTTGCTCAATCCGAGCTCTCATTTCTTTGGCCGCCTTATTGGTAAAGGTCAAAGAAAGTATATTAAAAGGATCGACACCTTTCTCCTTAATGAGATAGGCAATTCGGTAAGTAAGCACGCGAGTTTTTCCTGAACCAGCACCTGCAATAATCATTGCGGGGCCTTCCGTGTTTACTACGCCTTCGTATTGGGGTTCATTCAGAGATGAGAGGTAATCCATTCAGCACAAAATTCGATCTGCAAGTTCGATTCAACATGCAAGTTAATCTTTTAGATCATGGTTTCACTTGAAGTGAAGCCATGAATTATAATCATCGGCAAGTTAATGCTAGAATATGATTTTTTAGCAACCTTATTCAGGGTTTCAATCCAAGGATAGCCTTGAGTTAGCTTATTTTTTATCGATCAAACTCTGAAAATATTCTTCGTAGTAAGAAATGGTGTTTTCGATATTGAATTTTTGTAGCGCAGTGACTTTACCATTCGCAATTAGCTTTTGCCTTAAAGCACCGTCTTCTCTCAATTGGGAGATCAATTCAGCAATTTTTTGAATATCACCATCTGTAAATAAAAGGCCATTTACTCCATTTTCAATGAGGTCTAGGTTACCAGCATAAGCAGTAGCAATTACTGGAGTTTCGAGCGCCATGGATTCAAGAAGCGACTGTGAAAGTCCTTCCATGGTAGAAGCTAAAATAATGGTATCAAAAACTTTGTAATAGGGTAGAATATCTTCACCATTTACATGGCCTTCAAAATAAACCTGGTGAGGGGTTGTATAGGAGGCAATGATGTCTTTCATTTCTTCAGTAGCTTCAATGCCACAGAAGATCATTTTTAAAGGCTTCTCAATTAGTTTTAGCGCCTTCAAAATCTGAATTTGATTTTTTATACGAGCTACGCAGCCAAGTACAAAATCACGCTCTGATATATCGAATTTACCTCTTAACTGCTCAACCTTTTGAAGGTCAATGTTTTTGTACTTATCTGTTGGTGTTCCGTTATGAATGGTTTTTATTCCAGACTCCTTAAAACCTAATTTCACAAGGGCTTCTTTCACCTGCTCACTTACCGCAACTATGCCATCCGTCCATTCATTATAAAGGAACCGTTGTATTGGTCCTCCTATACTGTCTGGCATTTGACGTCTGGTATGCACTATTTTTATTCTAAGCGCATAAAGCTTATTAGAAAAGATGCTCGTATACCTGTCGTGGCTAGATTGAGCGTTAATGAGTTGGATGTTATGTTCTTTAACAGCATCGCGAATTTGCTTCCAATTCTTTAGGTCAAACTTGCCCTTAAAAGTCATAGGGATGCGGTGTACTTTTGAGCCTTCCACCAGCTCCCATAAAAGGCTTTCTTTTCTGATGCCGAGGTAAATATAATGACCTCTTTCAGCCAAGCCTTTCGCTAAAAACGAAATAGAATTGGTCGATCCGGCCATGTCGCCCTGATGAGTAAGGAATAAGATGCGCAAACCTTGGTAATTTATTCTGTGCCGCAAACTTACAACAAATAGCCTTTCTTATTGTATGTTTGCGGTTAGAGCTTCACTTTGAAGCCCTTGAGTTTTATTCTTAATTTTGACGCATGTCTGAAGAGACCACACAGGAGCAGAAAGCTCGTAGACAGGATTACTCAGAGCGAGAAAAGACAGAAATCTTCGATGGTGAGTTTATGCCACATGTAGATTCCATGTACAACTTTGCTTACCGTCTCACTTTCGATGAAGATGATGCCAAAGACCTTGTGCAAGATACTTATCTAAAGGCCTTTAGGTTTATTAATTCATTTGAGAGAGGAACTAACGCCAAAGCATGGTTGTTCCGCATCTTGAAGAATAGCTTCATCAACGAATACAGAAAGAAAAGTAAGCAGCCCAATAAAGTCGATTACAACGAAGTTGAGCAATATTATAATTCTGACGATGTAGATGAGAATTTCACCACCGACCTAAGGGTTGAAACGGTGCAGCATATGATCGGTGATGAAATTTCTGGAGCACTTAATGGTATTCCAGTAGATTTCAGAACGGTGATTATATTGAGTGATCTGGAAGGCTTTACCTATGAAGAGATGTCGAAAATTCTCGATATTCCGATAGGAACCGTTAGATCCAGATTACACAGAGCCAGAAATATGATGAAAGATAAACTGGCCAGTTACGCGAAGGAAATGGGGTATAATAAATAATTTGGAACAATGTCGGAATTCTCAAATTGGTTTAAAGACACTTTTAAAAAGTGTTATTGCGAACAAGGAAATTTGATTGATGAGCAACGATTCTCGGAGCTCGTTCAGCTGGTTTTAGACAATGAGGCAGATGATGAGTCTCGTTCACTTTTCGAACAAAAAATACAGTCTTGTGTGAAGTCTAACTTCACCTTCGAAAAGGAAAAATGCATTAAAGAGGAAATTCATAAGAAGCTTTGCCAACATAAAGCTGAAATGCCAAACAACCTTATTCAAACTATTCGTAAAAGCGTAGACATCTAAGCATGGCATCAGGCAAGGCCATTATTTTCACTGCACCATCAGGTTCAGGCAAAACTACGATAGTTAAGCATCTATTAGCCAACTACCCCGAGTTGGCATTTTCTATTTCAGCATCTACAAGAGACAAAAGAGGCAGAACGGAAGAGAATGGAAAGGATTACTACTTTCTTTCGCGAGAAGAATTCAAATCTAAAATAGATGAGGAGGCATTCATAGAGTGGGAAGAGGTTTATACTGGTAACTATTATGGTACGCTCAAGTCTGAAGTAGAAAGACTTTGGTCTTTAGGTAAAACCGTTCTATTCGATGTAGAGGTAATGGGCGCCATGAACCTCAAAAAATATTTTGGAGACAGTGCATTGGCCATTTTTGTTAAGGTGCCTTCTCTTGAGGAGCTCAAGAAAAGACTTACTGGCAGAGGCACAGAATCTGCGGAAAGTCTTTCTCAAAGACTTTATAGAGCCGAGTTTGAGCTTACCTTTGAAAACAAATTCGATGTAACCTTACTGAATGAAAACCTCGAAGAGTCTTTTAAAAAGGCGGAGGTGATAGTCGGTGAATTCTTAAAGTCATAAGCTTTGAAAATTGGATTGTTTTTTGGCTCATTCAACCCCATTCACATTGGGCATTTGGTAATTGCAGATGTAATGGCCAATCAGACCGACCTTGAACAGGTTTGGTTTGTGGTGAGTCCTCTCAATCCATTCAAAAGCAGTAGTACCTTACTACATGAGTTCGATAGACTTAAAATGGTTGAGCTAGCCATTGCCGATAATTTCAATTTCAAAGCTTCTGATGTTGAATTCAATATGCCTCGTCCCAGCTATACTGCCGATACATTGGCATTTCTCTCTGACAAGTTTCCTCAGCATGAATTCAAATTAATTATTGGAGAGGATAACTTGGTCCATTTCCACAAGTGGAAGAATCACCAAGCTGTTTTGGAGAACTTTGGTTTATATGTTTATCCGCGTCCGCAGGTTGAGAAAAGTAAAATCAAGATAAAGCACCCTAATATTCAGTATGTCGATTCTCCAATGCTCGATATATCCGCAACTTTCATTCGAAATTCCATCAGGAGCGACCATTCTGTACAATACTTATTACCTTCTCCAGTAGTCGATTACATCAGGTTTAAGAAATTTTATCAGTAAAATTGTAATTTTTCCTAGAGTTCAGGCATACCTTTCGCCCACTTATCACGTCTATATACTGAAAATTCAAAATCTAAGCAGAAAAGGTCTCTGCTCTTTATTTTGCTTAAAATTCAAAAACTCGAATACATATGCTTCGAACCTCAACTCTATTTCTTTTGGCTTTGACTATTGGCGGTCAACTTATAGCCCAAGGCATCAAAGGTAAAATTCAAGACGATGAAGGAAATCCACTTCCTTTTGCATCCATATATGTAAAGCAAGTGGGAACAGGAACCAGCACCAATTTGGAAGGAAATTACGAGCTTCCTCTTTCTTCGGGCACCTACGATGTTACATTTCAGTTTATGGGTTATGTTTCTCAGCAGAAACAAATTATTGTTTCAGGGGGCTACACCACTTTGAATATTACCATGCAAACGCAGGTATATAGCCTGCCAACCGTTACGGTAACAAGCAACGCTGAAGACCCTTCTTACACCATAATGCGGAAGGCAATAGCCAAAGCGAAGTATCATTTGTTGCAAAATGATGAATATGCCGCCCAGGTCTATATGAAAGGAACAGGCCAGCTCACAAAAGTGCCGTGGTTTCTAAAGAAGACTTTGGAGAAAGAGGGAGTTGATACAAGCAGGGTTTTTACATCAGAATCTGTGAGCGAGATAGCGTTTAAACGCCCGAATACGTTCTCAGAAAAAGTAATTTCAGTAAGAGCATCTGGTGAAAATATGGATAACGCTAACCCTAATGCGTATATCAACAGTAGCTTTTACCTTCCAAAAGTAGTTGGGGGAATCTCGCCATTGAATGAAAGCGCATTCAATTATTATAAGTTTGAATATCAAGGAAGTTTTAGAGAAAGGGGTTTTGAAATCAATAAGATTAAGGTAACGCCTAGGTCTAAAGGCGATCAGGTTTTTGAAGGCACAATCTTTATCCGAGAAGATTTCTGGAACATTCACTCTTTAGACTTAACTACTTCAGTTTATGGTTTTGAGATTAGAATACAGTCTATTTATGCGCCTGTTCAAGACGATATCTGGATGCCTGTTACCCAGCAATTAGATTTTATGGGTAAGGTTCTGGGTATTGGCGGAAAGTATAGTTACTTGGCTTCCTTGTCAAACTATCAACTTACTCCAAATAAAGATTTAGACGCTTCAGTGATCATCATTGATGAGAAAATAGCTCCAGCGCCAGAAGAGATACAAGCCATCAAAGAGAAAAACCTCGAAGAAGGTATGAGTCAGGTTTTTGAAGAAGAAAAAGAAGTTTCTAGAAAGCAGTTCCGAAAAATGATGAAGGAATATGAAAAGCAGGAATTGGAAGAAACTGAAGAGCCTGATGTTATTTCTGATTATTCATATAAAGTGGATACGCTTGCGGCTAAGAAAGATTCCACCTATTGGGAGGCGATCAGACCTGTGCCATTGACCTCCAAAGAAGTAGTGAGCTACATAAAAGACGACAGTACTTATATGGCTCAGAAGGAGCAAAGCGAAAAAGACTCACTTAGGGTGAGAAATGGAGATAGGTTTGGTCTTGGAGACTTGTTAAATGGTGGATATTACAAATTTGGAGATAGGCTGAGGTATAGCTTTCCTGGTTTTTTACCACATACCAACTTCAATCCAGTGGAAGGGCTCAACATGGTTTTTACGGGTGAATTTTTCTGGAGAAATGACACCACAACTAACTTGCGAATCTCTCCATTTGTTCGTTATGGTTTTGCTTCTCAAACCACATACGCCAAAGTGGAATCTGTTTTTGGAATTGGAGATACCGAGCAAAGGAATACTTTTAGAATTAAAGGAGGAAGCTATGTGGAGCAGTACAACCCAGGAATCGTGGATCCTTTGATCAGTTCATGGGTTGCCTTAAATAGGATGGCCAACTTTATGCAACTCTATGAAAAGGATTTTGTGAGTACGAGCTGGGCCAGAAGGTTCAGGTATAAGCATACAGCCAGCGCCTCAATTGAATGGGCGAATAGATCTGAACTGAGTAATTCTACAAATTACAGTTGGACAAGAGATGACACTCGCTCGTACAGGCCAAATCGCCCAGTGAATAATGAAATAATTACGGGGCCATTTCAAGATTCTAAAGCCCTTAAGCTGACGCTAAACTACACAGTAAGGCCATGGCTAAAGTTTAGGCGCTATAATAGTCGACTTATCCCAATCGATAATAGCTCCCCTGAATTCAGGTTTACTTATAAAAAAGGTGTTGATGGTGTCTTAGGGAGTGAGGTAGATTATGATTTACTTGAGTTAGGTCTTAAAACTGGTTTTAGTTTAGGGGTGAGGGCATCCATAGATTTAGAAGTTGAAGCGGGCACATTCTTGAATAATAACCAGCTAGAGTTTATGGACTTCAAGCATTTTAGTGGAAATAGAATGCTTTTTGTGCCTATCGAAGTTACAGGTGGTTATAGACTCATGGACTATTATAAGAATAGCACTCAGCAAGAATACCTTTCTGTCTTATCACATATTAAATTCCGTAAGCTACTCTTTACCAATATTCCTTCTGTGCGTTTAATGGGAGTAAGAGAAAATTTATTTGTGAACTACCTGTACACACCAACTTCAGATCATTACATGGAAATGGGGTACACTATTGATAACATTTTCAGAATTTTCAGACTAGAATTTATTCAATCATTTGAAGACATGAGACCAAAAGATTTTGGTGTGAGAATAGGCATTACTTCACTTTTTGGAAACTAATTATAGAGGAAAGGCCTGCTTAAGTGGTTTTATCTTTCTAAGTAGCGCCTTTTCTTATATTTTTGACTAAAATATTAAGCATGAAGAGTTTTTTGGCAGTTTTAGCATCGTTAGTTATTGGTATTACATCTTGTAATTCTCAAGCTCAGACGCAGACAGATAAAGAGGTAGAGGTACAAGAAGGAAGCAAATTCAAACTAGGGCAACACTACGATGTAGTCTCTGAAAACAGATCAGAAAAACCGAATGTCACTGAGTTTTTCTCCTTGTTCTGTGGCCATTGCTTTCAGTTTGAGCCTTTTATGGATTCATTAAAAATATCTCTTCCTGCAGGTGTTCCTTTTAAAAAGTCTCATGTAGATTATATTCCAAGAGATAACAAGCCAGTGAGTTTCGGAATTGTAAAGGCCTTTATTGTAATGGGTGATTTGAATAAGCAAAAAGAACTGACAGAAACATTCTTTGCAGCCATTCATCTGGGACAAGTAGCCATAGAAACAGAAGATAAGATCAAAGAGATGTTTGTTGAAAATGGTGTTGATGCTGCCCAGTTCGACAAACTCTATAACAGTGAGTCGGTGATAAAACGCGCTACAGCTATGACTGAATTATGGGTGGAAAGAGAAATTTCTAGTGTTCCTACCGTTGTGGTAAACGACAAATACAAAATCAATATGGGTGCGATGCAAAGCATGCAAGATCTTCTGGATATAACTGCTTATCTGTTAAAACAAAAATAACTTCCATTCACAAAATAGCTATTGCAGCTTAACAATACTTCATCCAAATTAAGGCAAACCTTAAACTGATGAAGAAGCTATTTTCTCTTTTATTACTGATCCTCATTGTATCATGCCAGTCCGGACCGCAGACAGAAGTTGAGCAATGGGAAGCGCAAGCCGCCAACGTTGAGATTATCCGAGACGATTTTGGTGTGCCTCACATTTATGGCAAAACCGATGCTGACGCTGTATTTGGCATGCTCTATGCCCAATGTGAAGACGACTTTCCGAGAGTAGAGCGCAATTACTACTGGGCTATTGGCCGTTTGGCTGAAGCGGAAGGAGAGGAGGCACTTTACAGTGACCTTCGTGCAAGACTTTACATGACGGTGGATGAGGCAAAAGCTGCCTATGAAAAAGCGCCTGATTGGCTGAAGGAATTGTGTGAAGCTTATGCGGATGGCATCAACTATTACCTCCATACCCACCCAGAAGTTCAGCCGAAAGTACTTACACGTTTTGAGCCGTGGTTTCCAATGTTCTTCTTTGAAGGGTCGATTGGTGGCGATATAGAAAGTGTTTCCACCAGAAGAGTGAGAGCATTTTACGGTGAAAATCAATCCTTAGCATTTGAAGAAACTTTTAAATCTCCAGACTTGTATGAAGAGCCTGTTGGTTCGAATGGTTTTGCCATTGCAGGCGACCATACTGCGAGCGGAAATGCCATGCTGCTGATTAATCCGCATACTTCTTTCTACTTCCGTGGAGAGTCTCAGGTGGTAAGTGAAGAAGGCTTGAATGCTTACGGTGCTGCCACTTGGGGGCAATTCTTTATTTATCAAGGCTTCAATGAAAAGACCGGTTGGATGCACACTTCAACACGTGTAGATTTCATGGATGATTTTCTCGAAACTGTTGAAGAAAGAGATGGAAAGCTTCAGTATAAATATGGAGAGGAATGGAGAGATGTTTGGACTTCAGAGGTGACCCTAAAGTACAAAGATGGTGATGAGATGAAGGAGAAAACCTTCCCAATGTATAGGACCCACCATGGGCCTATTACTGGAAAAATTAACGATAAGTGGGTGGCTACTAAGTTGAATTGGGAACCAGTAGATGCGCTCATTCAATCTTATACCCGCTCCAAAACGAATAACCACGAAGAGTTTTGGGAGATGATGAAGATTAGAAGAAACTCTTCCAACAATACTGTATTCGCAGATGCTGAAGGGAATATCGCTTACTATCATGGTAATTTCATTCCGAAAAGAGATCCTACTTTGAACTATCAAAGACCTGTTGATGGGAGTGACCCTGCGACTGATTGGCAGGGAATGCACGAACTTGACGAAATCATTACCATTGTAAACCCTGGCAACGGCTGGATTCAGAACTGTAATTCCACGCCATTTACAGCAGCTTTAGAATTTAGTCCGAAGAAGGAAGATTATCCTTTTTACATGGCACCAGATCAAGAAAATTTTAGAGGAGTGCATGCTGTTCGCTTGTTAAGCAAGGCTAATGATCTGACTTTAGATGGATTGATTGAATTAGCTTACGACCCTGAATTGCCAGCCTTTGAGAAGCTGATTCCAGGAGTTGTGGAGGCTTATGATAAAACAAGAAGAAAAGATGCTTCGCTAAAACCAGCGATTGAAGTTTTAAGGAATTGGGATTTTAGAACAGGTGAAGAGTCAGTGGCTATGTCATTGGCCTATTACTTTGGTCTGCAGTATGCGCGTGAGGGTAAGAATCCTCAGCGGTTAAGTGGAAATGAACTAGTTGACTATTATGGTAAAGGTTCTCCTTTCGAAGAGCGTTTAAGTATCTTCAAAAATGCTGTGGCTCAGTTGACAGAAGACTTTGGTAGCTGGAATACACCTTGGGGGGAGATTAATCGTTTCCAAAGACTTTCTGGCGATATGGATCTCAAATATGATGACAGCCAAGAAAGTATTCCTGTAGGAATGGCTTCTAGTCGTTGGGGAGCTTTAGCCTCTTTTGGGGCACGTCAGTATGATACCAAAAGAATCTATGGTTCTTCAGGCAATAGCTTTGTGGCAGTAGTTGAATTTGGCGATAAGGTAAAAGCGAAGAGTATGCTGGCTGGTGGTCAGAGTAATGATCCTAACTCGCCACATTTCTACGACCAAGCACAGCGCTATGCCGATGCTGAATTCAAAGATGTTGCCTTCTACAAGGAAGATGTTTTGAAAAGGGCAGAGGAGACTTACATACCAGGAAAGAGAAAGTGAATTGAATTTTAGTGATGTGATATTCCGGTCTTAGAAATATCACATCACTAAACTAACTCAATTCGAAAATCAATTAATTACTACAACCAAGATCAGTTTTCGTCTGGCTATCGTTATTTGGTATACATCCACCAGATAGTACAGAGCTAGGAGCAAATCTGGTTAAACTGGCATCGAATAAGGCGTTAGACAAGAAATCGACTAGATCAGTGATTTCTTCATTAGTTAAGCCTAGAGGTATAAATTCACTTGCTAAATTCTGATGACCCGCCAAAGATGTTTTCTCCACCTGCGCTTGATTTTTGTAGCGTATGATATCTTCAATAGATTCAAACGTTCCTCCATGACCAAAGAAATTATGATTCTTCAGATTGTATAATTGTGGAGTCTTGAATTTATATTCATCGATTGCATTCTTTGTGAATCCACCTCTACCTTTTGATGCTTCTAATGCAGAAGGAATAGTGAGGTCAGTGTTTTGAGCATCAAGGTCTTCCATACCTAAGGCATAGAAATTCATGTTATTTAAGGCAGGACCAGTGTGACAGCTCACACAATTACCTTTACCAAAAAACACCATTGCACCTCTTTTTTGTGGTATTGAAAGTTCCTGTCTGTTGCCTTTCAGATACTTCTGAAAAGGTGCCTCGTTCGATAAAAGGGTTCTTTCATAAGCTGCTATAGCCAAGCCAATTCCGATATTTGAATATCGCTCATTTTCAGGTAGGGTTGGAAAGGCTTCGTCTAGCATTTCTTTGTAAGTTGGATATGAAGTCCAAAAATCATCATCAACAGCAAGTCTATGAACATTGAATCCAGCTATTGCTTGAGTTTCCAATCCTTCGAAACCTAATTCATTAACCGCTTTTGGGGTATTCTCGGTCCATTGAACTTCAGTTCCAGCATTGGTTCCAGTACCTCCAAACTGACCATTCCATAGCATTACATCTTGAAAAGCTGTGTTTAGTGCAGTGGGAGTTCTTATGGGCTGAATATCGAGATCGTTCGCTTGATAATTGGTATTCATAACACGGCCTTCGCCTGAGTTTCCGAAACCAGATCCACCTTCGCCAATTCCCTGTTTTACACCTGCTTGAAAACCAGCAGCTACATGATGACAGCTTGCGCAAGAATAGGTGCCAAAGCCTTCACTTAGTTTTGGAAGCCTCCCAAGATCTGTTTCGTGAAATAACATTTTACCTAATTCCACCTTTGTTTCTGTAAGTGGGTTTTTTGGGTCGGTAGGAATATCGCCTAAGTCATCAGATGCAGGTAGAACAAAATAGTCAAGACTTCCAGTCTCAGACTTACTATTCAGCAGATCTACCAGTTGCTGATCTAATGAGGTAGGCTCTTCTAGGCCATCATCTGATTGACATGAACTGATAGCGAATGATAAAATAAAGGTTAAAAGTAAAAGGTGCTTTGGTTGTAAAGTTTGCATAGCTAAAAAAGTATGCATTCAAGTTACATTTAACTTTTGAACTCATTCATAACTGAATAAAATTAAATCAAACTGATTTTTAGCGCTACTTAAAACTTTAATAAGACCACACCTTGGAAGGGATTTTCATCTAATCATTCTTAATGAA
>CAYGKL010000075.1:0-17932 GCA_964350505.1 uncultured Roseivirgaceae bacterium
CGGTATTAGGACCACTTACTGCTGGTTTACCAATCATCTCAATATTGAACATGGCAACAATCTCATCTGGATTCAATTGCTGAGAAAAGTAAGTAGATCCGTAACCTCCACCCTCTTCGGCAGTAAAAGCCGCAAACATAATGGTGCGTTCTGGTTGAACACCCATGTCCTTAAAATATTTAGCTAGGGTAATGACAGCAGTAGTTCCTGAAGCATCATCATTCGCTCCATTATAAATTGTGTCGCCCTCTGTTCCTCTAATACCCAAGTGATCGTAATGCCCACTGAATAATATGATCTCATTAGAACGTTTGCCACTAATTTTTCCGACCACATTAGAAAGGCTTTGAGTCGTCACATTATTGGTGACATTGACACTGATAGAATTGACTGAGGTCTGGTCTGTAAGAATCATAATTGTCCCCTCCCCGGGTTTTAATTCCATCACCCTATTTCCACGACCCAAAAATCGTTTGTAGCGATCAAAAAGGTCTTTATGCGCTGAATTCACCAAAATAAGCTTAACGAATGGGAGTTGTGATGATCTTTGATAAACCTCGCCAAGGTCATCTTCCTTACCCACTGTTAATAGTGTATAACTATCTCCTGAGTTTAGTTTCAATTCCTCAGCACTGGCCGATACAAGGGAACTCACAGCATCAATCGTTTTACCATTCAATTGAACCTCTGTAGACTCGTTTTCTATAGAATACATATTGAATTGCTGCTCATAGCTATTCAAGCCATCAACATATTCCAAACCAATTGCTTCAAATTCACCTTGAATGAACTTTGATGCCTTCTCAATACCAGGAGTAAACATCCTTCTACCTTCCATCTCATCAGATGCTAGCGTGGTAACAATTCTGGTGACTTCAGCCTGATCAATTTCAGCAGGTGCTTGGCAACCGAACAAACAGGTGGAAAAAATAGAGATGACTAAACAAAAAATAAGAGGCTTTTTCATGAACTTAAACTTGTTATCTGTTAAAAATTTCCTGAAAGTTAACACTAATTTATACATCAGAAGAGACTGCTCGTCAGTAACTAATTGTTTCAGGCTGTCCGTGCCTTAATTCTTTACATTCTTAGTTGCAGTCCTCCTCAAACTCACTATTTTTCTTATATTACCCCTACCAAACTATCTCTTAACTATGGAAAAATTCAACTCACCCTTGAATGCTTTTAGCTATTGGGCTAATACTACACCAAATCATGTCTTCCTAAGGCAACCTATCAATCGAAATTTCATTGAATTCAACTACAAGGAAGTTGATGAACAGGTTCGAAAAATGGTTACAGCCCTTCACCATTTAGGTTTGAAAAAAGGTGATCATGTGGCATTACTTTCAAAAAACTGTGCCCATTGGATGATGGCCGATTTAGCTATAATGGCTGCTGGTTGTATCTCCATACCTATTTACCCAACGCTCGGAGCAGAATCAATCCATGAAATATTAGAGCATAGTGAGTCGAAAGCCGTAATTATTGGAAAGCTAGATGATTATGAGCAACAGAGATCTGGTATTCCAAACATCACTACCATTGGGGTAGAAATGTATGGTATTTCAGAAGCGTATAGCTGGGAGAAGCTCATTGCCATGCATGAACCTGCTGTTTCCCTGCACGAACAAAAGGCAGAGGAATTAATGACCATTATGTACACTTCTGGCACAACAGGCAACCCTAAGGGTGTAATACATACTGTGGGAGCTTTTGAAGAACTCATCAACACAGCGATTGACCAAATAAAGCTACCTCCTCAACCGAGATATTTCTCTTACTTGCCAATGACGCATATTGCAGAGCGTGCAGGCATTGAAATGTCTGCAATTTTCAGAGGAGCAACTGTTAGCTTTCCAGAATCACTCGAAACCTTTGCAGAAGACCTTGCCTCTGTTCAACCTCAAACTTTCTTTGGTGTACCTAGAATCTGGCAAAAATTCCAGGAGAAAGTACTCGAGAAGATGCCTCAAGAGAAACTCGATAAACTCATCGGAATTCCAATTCTAGGAAATATTGTAAAAAAGAAACTCAAGAAAAAGCTTGGGCTTTCCGCTTCAGTGGCGAATTTTTCGGGCGCTGCTCCTATTGCTATAAGCTTACAGGAATGGTACAGTAAACTAGGCATTGAAATCTGTCAGGCCTATGGCATGACGGAAGATTGTATTCTATCACACTTCAATCTGCCGGGGCAGAATAAATTTGGTACTGTTGGAAAACCACTACCAGGTGTAACTTCAAAACTCTCCGAAGAAGGGGAAATATTGATCAAGAGTAACTGCTTGATGAAAGGCTATTTCAAGGAGAAGGAGAAGACTGCCGAAATGTTTACCGAAGATGGCTTTTTAAGAACTGGAGACATCGGAGAATTCGATCATGATGGTTATCTAAGCATTACTGGTAGAGTAAAAGACCAGTTCAAAACAGATAAAGGCAAATACATATCACCAGCTCCAATTGAACTAGGTATTTCGAAAAATTACGATGTCGATCAGGTTTGTATTGTTGGTACAGGCATTCCACAGCCCATTGCCCTCATAGTGCCATCTGAAGGTGGTTTAAAGAAGCCTAAGGAAGAGCTAAATCAATCGATTTGGCAGACGGTTAGCGAGCTCAACAAAAGTCTTGAGTCTTATGAGAAGATAGCCAAGGCTGTGATAATGAATGAAGTGTGGTCGGTAGACAATGGACTTTTAACACCTACATTAAAAGTAAAAAGAAACCGAGTAGAAGCTATTCATTCGCCAATGTACCTTGAGTGGTTTAAGCATAGCGAAAAAGTAGTTCATGAAGCTTAAAAGCCTATTGATACTGGCTTTAAATGTTTTCTGGTTCAATTCATTATCGGCACAGGTAACGCATCAACGAGTGTTTGATACGGTTCCTTATATTATGGATCACCACAATAACAGGCTGAAGGTTTTTGCCCAAGAACCTATGAAAACAGGTCAAACCATTTTCTTAGGAAATAGCATCACAGAGGGTGGTCAATGGCAGGAATATTTTCCTAATGAAGATGTACTCAATAGAGGAATAGGCGGAGACATTGCTCATGGCGTTTTAAAGCGTTTGGACGAGATTATTGAAAGGAAGCCTGAAAAGCTCTTTCTGCTTATTGGTATCAACGATATCGGTATGGATATTCCCGAAGCTGTTATTGCAGACAACATCAGGAAGATTGTGAGCAAGCTTCAGGAAGAAAGTCCTAAAACCGAAATAACGGTTCAAAGCATTTTACCTGTTAACCCAGAGTACCCTGGCTTCCCACAACACTATGACAAGCAGTACCGGGTGTTGATGTCCAATCAACTCATCTTTAAGATTTGCGATGACTTACATGTTCGTTTTCTCAATCTCTTCCCCTTCTTTCTAGACGACAGGCAACGACTCAAAGCTGAATTAACCAACGATGGGCTCCACTTGAATGAGGCGGGTTACAAAGTCTGGATTGAAATACTCAGAAAAGAAGGACTAATGTAACTATTTAACCGCCCGGAAGGACCATTTATTGACGACAGCCAAGATTCGAATAGTGATGATAATGCAAATGGTTATAATAATCCTGAAGTCATTATTGAGGGATGTTTCTCCTAAAATCAGATAGATTATACCACCAGCCAAACAAACTGTAGCATAAACTTCCTTTCTAAAAATCATTGGAATCTCGTTCACCAATGTATCTCTTAATACTCCACCGAAAACTGCCGAAATTGTCCCCATCATTACAGCAACAATTGGTGAGAGTCCAAGGTCAAGTGTTTTCTGAAGTCCGAGAATAGCGAAAAGACCAATTCCTACAGAGTCAAACAGGAACATGGTTTTTCTTAATTTCTCAAAGACTCGTCTAAAAAATGCTGCAGCAAACATCCCTGCTGCAATCACAAAGAGATAATTAAGGTCTTGCATCCAACCGACAGGAGTACTTCCAATAAGTACATCTCTTAAAGTGCCACCTCCAACAGCCGTAATAAAGGCTATCACCGAAGCTCCAAAAAAGTCTAGCTGCTTCTTGGCTGCTAAAAGCCATCCACTCACTGCAAACACAAAAGTCCCGGCAAGGTCTACAAAATAAATAAGCGCTTGGCTGGAGATTTCTTCCATGCCGCAAATGTAATCGATTAAAAAATCGGCACATAAAAGAAATTACATTTCCTTACATACCATTGATTTTCAGATGATTAAAAACTATTAAGAGGTTAATTAATAATTTTCACAAAAAAGAAAAATCCAAACATGAACTCCTCTTCGTTTATTTAACAACTATTCAAAGGAAGAGTCTTACTTGCAAAACCTAAGCACAAGATCCGAACCAAATTTCACCTAAACATAGAACCGTAATTCAATATTGAATTGCGGTTTTTTATTATTCATACAGGATAGAAATTTCATTTTCCTTAGCTAGTTTAAAGCATGAAAACTGAATTGGTCATTCGTTTGGCAAAGGTCTCGGACGCAGCAGATATGTTAGCCATTTATGGTCCCATTGTAACCGAGACTACAACCTCCTTCGAGACTGAAATACCGAGCATTAAAGAGTTTGAGAGTAGAATAGTTTCCTATGGCACCAAAGCCCCTTGGCTCGTAGCAGAAATAGATCACAAAGTTGTTGGCTATGCTTATGCCACTGACCACCGCAGCAGAAAGGCTTATCAATGGAATCAGGAGGTTACGGTGTATGTACACCCAGATTATCAAAAAAAAAGTATTGCAAAGAAACTCTACCTGTTGCTTTTCGAAATGCTGAAAGCGATGAATTTCACTAAAGCCATAGCTGTCATAACTCTTCCCAATGATGGTAGTATTGGGTTTCACCGAGCCTTGGGTTTTCAGCACATTGGAGAAATGAAAAATATAGGTTTCAAACTAGGTAAATGGCAAAGCACCAGTTGGTGGGACTTAGACCTTCATCCTAACCAGCAAAGGCCAAAAGACCTAAAACCTTTGAATTCTATTTTGGAACAATTCGGTTTTGCATGAATTGAAAAAGGCTGCCAGCCCTTGGAGAACCGGCAGCCTTCAACTGTTACATGAAAGAAGTCTACTTTTTGTCTATTCTTAAATCATCTTTGTCTTTATTCACCACAATTGGTTTACCAAGACCTGTATTATTAAGTCTGTTCAATTGGGTTTTTCCATCGCCAACTACCACATAAATCAGGTCATCAGGATTCATATATTCATCGATCAGGCGTTGAATCTCTGCCTTATCCATTGCTTTTAATTTAGCCTCGTCTGTTGCTATGTAATCAAGAGGAAGATCATAGGTAGAGATATTCTGAAGTATCCCCAACAAGCTACCATAGGTCTCATAAGATTGGGTATTACTTCTTAGAATCGAACTCTTAGTAACATCTACGTCCTCATCTGAAAAGTTATCGCTGTAGTTATCTAATAGGTCTTTGAAAAGCTCTACAGATTCTTTGGTTACATTACTTCTCACACTTGAAGAAGCAGTAAATACCGAACCATTGAGGTTTCTACTATAACCGGAGTACGCACCATAAGTATAGCCTTTTTCTAATCTCAATTCCTTAAACAGAATTGAACCAGACCCAGAACCTAATCTGTAGTTGGACACACTTGCCGCTGCATAATCGTCATTACTTCCTTCCATTGAAATCCTTCCAATGTTGATGACAGATTGCTTAGCTTCGGGATAATCTACAAAGTAGATTCTCGAGTCTTCAGTATTGGTTTTCATTTCATATTCAGGGAATTCAACTTCCTTGGCTTCCCAATTATTAAATGGTTCTAAAGAGCTAACCACTTCACTTTTTGGTATGGCACCCACAAAGTGGAATGATGCAACTAATGGAGAGAAGTTCTTATTGTAATAGTCTTTTAAATCGTCCAAAGTAATGGCTGAAACAGAAGCCGTAGTACCTGAGGTTGGGTTGGAGAAGATATGATCTTTACCATAAAGCACCTCGTTAAACACCCTTGACGCTATTGCATTTGGGTTGGCATTCGACTGTTGTATGGAATTGAGTGCTGAGCTTTTTACACGGTCAAACTCTTTTTCATCCCATCTTGGCTCCATGAGAATCTCCTTTACAAGGCTTAATACTTCATTATAATTTTTCGCTAAGCTATTGCCAGAGATAGTAATATATTCTCTTGAAGCAAAAACAGATACATTCGCCCCCAGTTGACCAATGGCCTCCTCTAATTCCTGAGGTGTGCGATTAGCTGTTCCTTCCATGAGCATATTATCTAACAAGGCAGCGGTACCCACTTTTGATGGGTCATCAAGGAACATCCCTCCTTTTATTCTTATGCTGAATTGAGCCATTGGAAGTTCGTCCTGATAAATGTGGAATACTTTCATTCCGTTATCCAACTCATCGGTTGTAATGCTAGGAGGCGCAAAACTCAAATCACCATCTAAGTCTGGAATTTGGCTGCGGTCAATTTTAGAAGCAGTTTTCACAAAATCGACTTCTCGCTCATACTGGTCCAAATTAACTTCAGCACCTTGAACAATCGGTTCTTCAACAACCTCTGCTTGCATCGATCCTTCCAGCACCAAATCTTTTTGACCTACAGGAACAAAACTAGTAGCCAAGTAATTTTTACCCTTCACATATTTGTTATACACTCTCATGATATCTTCGCGAGAAACATCTAAAGTATTCTGTAAGTCTTTCGAAATGTATCCTGGATCTCCTGTGAAGGTGTTATAGTCAGCCATTTGGTAAGCTTTACTGAACACGCTGGATACTGAATTATAAACTCCAGTTTCCTGCCCAATCTTAATGCGAGCAAGGTCGGCATCAGAGAACCCTTCTTTTTCAAACTTATCGAAGGCCTCAAAAATTGCTGCTCTCAAATCGTTCAAATCAATACCATCAAACGCTCTTGCGCCAATATTGAAAGTTCCGGCAATCTCATTTGAACTGTTATAGGAATAAATACTCGGAGCTAATTTTTTCTCCTCTACAATCACCTGATAAAGTGGAGATTTCTTACCATCTGTTAATATTTGACCTAGCACATCTAAAGCCCACATATCAGCATTGTACTTTTCAACTGTAGGCCAAATCATCTGCAAATCTGGAAGATTGGCAAACTTGTCTTCATGAAAGAACAACTTGGTTTCATTCAAAACGGCCGGCATAGCGGCAATAGGCTCAACGGCCGGACCTGATTGTATTTCTGAGAAATACTTATCTACTAAGGCTTTGGTCTTTGCAGGATCAATGTCTCCAGCGATGACTAAAGTGGCATTCCCAGCACCATAATACTTAGCGTAGAATTCTTTCACATCTTCTACCGTTGCAGCCTGTAAGTCTTCCAAGCTACCGATCACATCCCAGCTGTAAGGGTGACCTTCAGGATAAAGATTTTTTAACTGCACATATTGCTTGTGTCCATAAGGCTGATTGTCTACGCCTTGTCTCTTTTCATTCTTCACTACCTGCTTTTCATTCTCTAATCCCCATTCTGAAATGGTATTGATGAAGAATCCCATGCGGTCGGATTCCATCCAAAGCATTTTTTCTAAGGCATCACTAGGTACGGTTTCGAAATAAACAGTTCCATCTGTCCAAGTTCCTCCGTTAAAAGTTCCACCTAGTTCATTTACATTTTTAATGAAGTTACCTGCTCCAACATTCTCGGAGTTTTGGAACAACATGTGCTCAAAAAAGTGAGCAAAACCAGTTTTACCAGGCACTTCACGATTGGAACCTACGTGGTAAAGCACCGCTACGGCCACTTTCGGATCAGACTTGTCTTGGTGTAAAACTACCTCTAGACCATTGTCTAGCGTGTATTTGTCATATTCCAGCGAAAAATTGTCAGCTGTCGATTCTGAATTGGTTTGACATCCGGTGATTATCAGCGCAAGTGCCATTAATACAGGAGTATAAAAATTCCTTAATTTCTGTTTCATAAAAAGTTCTGTTGATTATCTAAAGCTAATAAAAAAAGCACCTCAAGAGGTGCTTTCATTTATTACATCTTTGATAATTAGCTATTAGCCCTTATTCATATCGGCAAGATTTGTTTTAGGAGCTTCAAAATCTGGACTGATTTCAATAGCTTTTGTAAAGTAAGCTATGGCTGCCTCTTTGTTACCTTGTTCCTGAGCAATGAGTCCTCTCAAATTCTGAATAGCCGCAGCAAAATTAACTTCCTGCACACTGCCATCCTGTTTTGATAACACAATTTTTTCTGATGGCCCCAGCTTACTTTCGAGGATAGTTAAATTAGAGTTTGCCTCTTCAATTCTCTTTTGGAGATACTGAAGATAACTAACCTGATAGAGGATCGAATTATTATCTGTAGCTAACCACAACCCTTCATAATTCTCTATGGCCTTATCATAAAGTCTTAAATTTTCATAACTCAGGGCTGCTAGCTCTAGTGCAACAGTATTATTGGATTGTAAGCTTAACATATCTAGCGAAACCATTGCACTCGATACATATTGGCCCTCTCCAAAATATAACTCGGCCAATGACCTGAGAATCGCTGTATCTCGTGGAGTTAAAATTGACATTTCTATTAAAGCTTGTTTGGAAACTGAAATATCATTGTACCTCAGTGCTCTATTGTACAATGCCAGAGATTTTGCGTATTCATTATTAACATAAACGCTATCCTGAGCAAAGGCCATTTGACTAGAAAAGGTTAATAAGCCAGTCAAAATCAAAAGTTTAATCTTGTTCATTTTTCAAATATTATTTCTCTGTATCTACAACAATCAAGCCTCTTTCCTTACCAAGTTTTAGTAAGAAATTAAAGGCACTATTATATTCATTTTGGATTTCACCTTCTAAAACTGCCTCTTTCAACGCCTCTTTTAACTCACCAACCTCTCTTCCGGGCTTTAAACCGAAAGTATTCATGATGATCTCTCCAGTGATAACGGGCTGAAAGTTACGAATTTTATCTTTTTCCTCTACCTCTCGCATCTTAAGTTCAACCTTATCGAAGTTTTGCAAAAAGCGTTGCACTTTCTGGTTGTTCTTGGAGGTAATATCAGCTCGACACAAAGTCATCAATCCATCTACATCATCGCCAGCTTCGTAGAGCAATCTGCGAATGGCAGAATCTGTAATTTCTTCCTTGGCTAAAGCGATTGGCCTTAAATGTAGCCTTACCAATTTTCGAACATAGCGCATCGGTTCACCCATTGGCAACTTCATTCTCCTGAAAATACCAGGAACCATGCGAGCACCTTTGTCTTCATGCCCATGGAATGTCCATCCCACTTTTTTATTAAATCGCTTGGTAGCCGGTTTGGCAATATCATGCAAGATGGCCGCCCATCGCAGCCAAAGGTTATCGGTGTTCTTGCTGATATTATCTAACACTTGAAGGGTATGGTAAAAATTATCCTTGTGAGATTTGTCTTCAATGGTTTGAACACCCTGAAGCTCAACGAATTCGGGGAATATCTCTTTTAAAAGTCCACATTGGTGCAGCAATTTAAATCCATAAGAAGGCTCATCGGAGAGAATGATTTTATTCAACTCTACAATGATTCTCTCTTGAGAAATTATAGAGATTCTATCTTTTGTCTTCAGAATACCCTCAAAAGTATCGGCATCGATATCGAATTTAAGTTGGCAGGCGAAGCGAATGGCACGCATCATCCGTAATGGATCGTCTGAAAATGTAGTTTCAGGAGCTAAAGGTGTTTTAATCAGCTTTTCCTTCAAATCTTCTCTGCCATTGAAGGGGTCGACTAATTCGCCAAAACGTTCTTGATTCAGGCAAATCGCAAAGGCATTGATAGTAAAATCTCTTCGTTCCTGATCGTCTTGTAAGGTCCCATCCTCAACAATAGGTTTCCTCGAATCTCTCTGGTAAGATTCTCTTCTGGCCCCAACAAACTCCAACTCTAAATCGCCATGCTTAATGTTGGCTGTGCCGAAATTCTTAAACACATTGAAGGGAATATTTCCTCCTAATTTCTTATGAACAGCTTCTGCTAATTGAACCCCGCTACCTACGCAAACGAAGTCTATGTCTTTACTTTCTCTTTTCAGCAATATGTCGCGAACGTATCCGCCAACCACATAGGTTTCCAATCCCAAATCATCGGCAACTTGGCCAATTTTTTGGAATATAGGATCATTCAAATGTTTCGACAGATTCATGGAGCTTTCCGCTAAAAGGCTGCAAAGTTAGAGGTTTATTCAACCCTATTCAAAAACTTCTTTTGAACAAGTTCAGAAAGAATAGAAATGACGGGTTCGTTTCAGGTGAAAAGTCTTACCTTTGTATCCCATAGGTTAATTTCTGTTTCTCTTACTTATGGCATCAGCTAAATACATCTTCGTTACCGGTGGGGTAACATCTTCTTTAGGAAAAGGAATCATCGCGGCTTCTCTCGCCAACTTACTACAGGCCAGAGGTTACCGCGTGACCATCCAAAAATTCGACCCTTATATTAACGTAGATCCAGGCACCCTGAATCCTTATGAACACGGAGAATGTTTCGTAACCGATGATGGTGCTGAAACAGACTTGGACTTGGGTCACTATGAGCGATTCCTAAATATTAGAACTTCTCAAGATAATAATGTAACCACTGGCCGCATCTATTACGATGTAATCACTAAAGAAAGACGTGGCGATTATTTGGGTAAGACAGTTCAGGTGATTCCTCACATTACAGACGAAATAAAACGCAATTTCTTCAAGCTTGGAGAAACAGGAGAATACGATATTGTAATTACTGAAATTGGTGGTTGTGTTGGAGATATTGAGTCTCTTCCTTTTATTGAAGCGGTTCGCCAGGCCCGTTGGGATGTTGGTGAAACCAATTGCTTGGTGATTCACCTTACGCTTATTCCTTACCTAAAAGCTGCCAAAGAACTTAAAACCAAACCAACTCAGCATTCAGTTAAGCAATTATTGGAGGCAGGAATTCAGCCAGATATTTTGGTTTGTAGATCAGAAAAACCTCTTCCAAATGATATCAGAAAGAAGTTAGCCCTCTTTTGCAACGTTCAACTGAACTCTGTTATTGAGGCTTTAGATGCCGATACCATCTATGATGTGCCTTTGTTGATGAGAAAAGAAAAGTTAGATGAGCGAGTGCTCACAAAACTAAAACTTCCACACAAAGAGCAACCTGAAATCGATGAGTGGAAAAGCTTCTTAAGCAAGTTAAAAAACCCAACCAGTGAAGTGAACATTGGCCTTGTTGGTAAATATGTTGAATTACCCGATGCTTATAAGTCTATTGCAGAAGGATTCATCCATGCAGGAGCCCATTTAGAATGTAAGGTAAACGTTCATTGGATTTCTTCAGAAACAATCTCTGCTAAGTCCGTACATAGAAGCTTAAAAGATATGGATGGCATTCTAGTAGCCCCAGGCTTTGGAGAAAGAGGCATTGAAGGAAAAATTGAGGCTATTCGCTATGTAAGGGAAAATGATATTCCTTTCTTTGGCATTTGTTTGGGTATGCAGTGTGCTGTGGTAGAATTTGCAAGGAATGTATTGGGCTTTGAAGATGCCTCTTCTACTGAGATAGATAAGGAAACAAAATATCCGGTGATTGGCCTTATGGAAGACCAAAAGAATATTCAGGATTACGGTGGAACCATGCGTTTGGGCGCTTATCCATGTAAATTATCTAAAGGCACTAAGGCATTTGGGGCCTACCATAGTACAACTATTGAGGAAAGACATCGCCACAGATATGAGTTTAACAACAAGTATCTAAAGGCCTTTGAAGACGCTGGTATGAAAGCTTCGGGCATCAATCCTGATTCTGGTTTAGTTGAAATCATTGAGATTGCAAAACACCCTTACTTTGTCGGAACACAGTTCCACCCAGAATTAAAAAGTACCGTAATGAATCCACATCCACTTTTTGTGAGTTTCATTGATGCGGCAATAAAGAATAAGAAAAATTAATTTTTGAAATATGGACAGAAATCAGGCCATTGGCCTTGTCTTAATTGCAGTCTTACTAATCGTTTATTCATTAGTGTTCAAGGCGCCCGTTCCGGAAGAACCTTTAACGCTATCTGATACAACTGCTGTTACTGCACCTTTTGAGGAAGAAACATTAGAACCTCAAGTGGAGGTAATCAATGATCAAACTCAAGATTCTATCCTAAACACTCAATATGGTGCATTTGCTAGTGCTTTAGTGGGTAGCGAAGAAGTTTTCACGATCGAAACAGAGAAGGCGAAATATAACTTCAGTACCAAGGGAGGTTTAATTGAATCTGTAGAACTAAAGGAATACTTAACGCACCGAAAAGAGCCATTAATCCTCTTCGATAAAGAAAGTGCCAATTTGAATCTTCAGATAGGTACAACAAATGGAATTGTAGATCTTACTGAACTCTATTTTAACCCGAGCAGCAAAGGCTCTATGGTTCAGGCAGGTGATTCACTAGAAATTGAATTCACCGCTACTTTGGCCGATGGATCGAATATTGTGCAATCGTACAAAATCTTTGGCGACAAGTACGATCTAGACTATGGCATCAAGTTGAATGGCCTTGAGAACAAGGTTTTGACCAATGAAATGACCATCGTATGGGCTGATGACATGAAGCGTTTTGAAACCAATTTGGAGGACGCAAGAAACAAAACCACCGTTCGCTATTACACCCTTGCCGAAGATTCTGATAACCTCAAGGAAATCTCTAATGAGCCACAACAAGAAACCGTTGGTGAGGGGATTAAATGGGCGAGTTTCTCTCAGAAATTCTTCAATGCAGGTATTATAGCCGAAAAAGGCTTCACCAGTGGAACATTTGGAACTGCCCCTATCAATGACACTACTATTGTTGAGTCTGGCAGAATGGAGCTAAAAGTTCCTATGGAAGACCTTTATGCTGGTGCCAACTTCAAGTACTTCTACGGTCCTAATAGCTATAAACTGCTCAAGAAAGTTACTCCAGCCTATGAAGACAATGTTTACATGGGTTACGTATTTGTAAGCTGGGTGAACAAATACATTATTGTAGAGCTCTTTAGTTTCTTGGAAAAGTATATCTCGAACTATGGTATCATCATCATCATCATAGTGCTGGTGATCAAAGGAGCCTTGTTCCCACTTTCTAGAAAGTCTTATCTCTCCATGGCTAAAATGAAGGTGCTTAAACCTGAATTGGATGCCTTAAAAGAGAAAACTGGTGGCGATGCTCAGGAAATGCAGCAAGCGCAAATGAAGCTCTATCGAGAGATGGGCGTTAACCCAATCAGTGGTTGTGTACCGCTCCTACTTCAAATGCCGTTCTTGTTTGCCATGTTCTTCTTCTTCCCTAATTCAATTGAATTGAGAGGAGAATCATTCTTATGGGCAACAGACCTTTCCACCTACGATGTACTCTTCAACCTAGGCTTTACCATTCCTTTCTATGGTTCTCACGTAAGTGGGTTCACCTTGTTAATGACGCTGTCTACCCTTGCTATTACTTGGTCGAATAATCAAGTGAGTTCGGTTCAAGGCCCAATGAAAAACATCGGTTACTTTATGCCAGTGATTTTCATGTTTGTATTGAATAGCTACTCTGCAGGTCTGAGCTTCTATTATTTCGTTTCCAACTTGGTGACTTTTGCTCAGCAAATGTTGATCAGAAGGTTTGTAGATGAAGACAAAATCAGAAATCAATTAATTGAGAACAAGAAGAAAGCTGCAACCAAAGGTAAATCGAAATTTACCCAAAGGTTAGAAGAAGCCATGAAGGCCAGCCAAGAGGCACAAAGACAGAAACAATTGAAAAAGAAGAAATAATTTAAAGCCCTCTGTTGAGGGCTTTTTTATTACTTCTAAAATTAACGTCAAGGTTATCAACAGATTAGTAAGTAGTCCACTGAATCGAGGGTTTGGGTGTTGATAAAGTCTGGATTATACTTTCACCTATTCTTATATCTTTGTAACCACTACAGGAAAGTGAAAAATAGGGCTGGATCATGAAATTAACTTACTTCGGACATTCTTCATTTTTAATTGAGACCATGGGCAAGCAATTGCTTTTCGACCCATTTATCTCACCAAATGAATTGGCTAAAGACATCAATATCAATGAGATAAAGCCTGACTATATTATACTTAGTCATGGCCATGGAGATCATGTAGCTGATGTTGAAAGCATCTATAATCAATCGGATGCCACCATCATTTCTACCTATGAAGTGGCCGGTTGGTTTGGCAACAAAGGATTAGAAAGAAATCACTCTATGAACCATGGTGGTGCCAAAACTTTTGACTTCGGCACTATTAAATTGGTGAATGCGGTGCACTCTAGCTCAATGCCTGACGGAAGTTATGGTGGGCACCCTGCTGGTATTGTCATTAAGAATGAAGAAGGTTGTTTCTACTACTCAGGAGACACCGCTCTGACTAAAGACATGGAATTGGTTGGGGAAGAATTCAATCTAGATTTTTCTATCATGCCTGTGGGCGACAACTTTACAATGGGCGTTGCCGATGCCATGAAAGCATGTAAAATGGTGAAATGCCATAGAATGGTGGGTGTCCATTTCGATACCTTCCCTTATGTGGAAATCGACCATCAAGAAGCATACAAAATTGCCGAAGCAAACGGCATAAATTTCACATTACCTAAAATTGGAGAAACCCTTTCACTCTAACTCAAATGGGCAAAATAATAGCCATAGCGAACCAAAAAGGCGGTGTTGGTAAAACAACCACGGCCATGAATCTGGCAGCCAGCTTGGCGGTGCTAGAATATAAAACACTTGTGATCGATGCCGATCCGCAGGCCAATACTACATCTGGTCTAGGGCACAATCCGCGCGAAATAGATAAAAGTATTTATGAATGCATGGTAGGTAAGGCAAACATAAAAGATTGTATTATTGAAAGCGAGGTGTCATACCTTCATCTAGTGCCTTCACACATTAATTTAGTCGGTGCTGAGATAGAAATGGTCAACCTTACCAATCGCGAAGAAAAGATGCGAGAGGTGTTGAACGAAGTAAAAGACGACTACGACTATATTCTAATAGACTGTGCTCCTTCTCTTGGTCTCATTACTGTCAACTCACTTACAGCAGCCAACTCTGTGATCATCCCAGTGCAGTGCGAATATTTTGCATTAGAAGGCTTGGGTAAACTACTGAACACAATTACCATTATTCAGAAGCGCTTAAATTCTAATCTTGAAATAGAAGGCATACTCCTTACCATGTACGATGTGCGTTTGAGGCTTTCTAACGAGGTGGTAAATGAGGTTCATACCCATTTTAAAAACATGGTTTTTGAAACCATTATTCCTAGAAACGTGAAGCTCAGCGAATCGCCAGGTTTTGGTGTTCCAGCCATTGTTCACGATGCGGAGAGTAAAGGATCATTAGCCTACTTGAGCTTGGCCCAAGAAATAATAGAAAAAAACAAAGCTTAATTTTTATCGATGGCAGCAGCTAAAACTCCAAAAAGAAAGAATGCATTAGGAAGAGGTTTAGGAGCACTTTTGGAGGATTCTTCGAACAACTCATCTTCAGAATTACAGACATCTTCATCGGGTAATCTGAATGAAATTCCATTGGACCAGATCCAAGTAAACCCTTATCAGCCGAGGACTCATTTCGATAGAACCGCTTTAGAAGAACTTGCCGAGAGCATCAGAGTTCAAGGAATTATTCAACCGATAACGGTGAGAAAACTGAGCGATCAAGAGTTTCAACTGATCTCTGGAGAAAGACGTTTTCAAGCCTCTAAGATTGCTGGGCTTAAAGCTATTCCAGCCTACATTAGAACTGCAGATGATCAGCAGATGGTTGAAATGGCACTCATTGAGAACATTCAGCGAGAAGACTTAAATGCCATTGAAATTGCATTGAGCTACCAAAGGCTTTTGGAGGAATGTAATTTGAAGCAAGAAGAGCTAGGCGATAGAGTGGGTAAAAACAGAACCACTGTCAACAACTATTTAAGATTACTTCGCCTCCCTCCTGACATTCAGGCTGGAATTAGAGATCAGCAAATCTCTATGGGACATGCTAGAGCCATCATTAATGTGGAAGATGTAGAGAAACAACTCTATATTTTCAAAAAAACCATTGAAGAAGGCCTTTCTGTAAGGAAAGTAGAGCAACTGGTACGCGATTTGATGTCCAAAAGCGTTGACGATCCTAAACCTGAGAAGAAAGTGAGCAGCCATCATAAAAACTATGAGGTGCAGCAAATTCAAACCAAGCTTTCTTCGCATTTCGGTACAAGGATTGGCATAAAAGCCGACAATCAGTTTAGAGGTGAAATCAAAATTCCTTTTGTTTCTACCGAAGACCTGAACCGGATTTTGGAAATCATAGACTTATAATGCAACTGAAGCTTCTTCTTTTTAGCCTACTCCTACTCGGTTCGCTTTCCCTCACTGCTCAAGAAAAAAACATTGAGTTTGAAGGAGGTGTAGCTTATGGAGATACAATTAAGGTAAAGAAGAATGCAGGCAAATATTACAATCCAAAAATAGCAGCCAAACGCTCGGCCATTATTCCAGGCTGGGGGCAAATTTACAATGATAGCTGGTGGAAGGTGCCTTTGCTCTATGGCGGCTTTGGTACGGCCATCTACTTTATTGGAGTGAATGAAAACCTGCATCAAGATTTTCTAGAGAGATACTATACCGAACTATCGGAAGATACTCCTGACCAAAACAGGTTGAGAATCTTTAGTAGAAATGCAGATATCTCAAGAAGAAACCGCGATATGGTGATTCTTACCATGGTGGGTCTTTATGCCCTACAAATTATTGATGCTACGGTTGACGCCCACCTCAAAGGCTTTAATGTAGACGATAACATTTCCTTAAATTTGAAACCCAAGTTTGGAGTCATTTCAGATGGCACTCCCTTCGTTGGAATGAAACTTACACTGCCCATAGGCCGATGAATATTCTACTGTTAGGTTACGGAAAAATGGGCCAGTTAATCGATCAACTGGCTACCACAAAAGGACATCAAATTGTCGGTAAAATCAATATTGATAACCGTTATGAACTTGATAGCATCGATACTTCTTCTATTGATGTGGCCATAGAATTCAGTCAGCCAGAAGCCGCCATTGAAAACATTAAATGGTGTTTAGCAAGGCAGATTCCCGTGGCTGTTGGCACAACAGGCTGGTTGAATAACAAGCCTGAGATAGATCAATTCTGCACCGAAAACAATGGCACTTACCTTTTCGCCTCGAATTATAGTATTGGCGTCAATATCTTCTTTAAGCTGAATGAATACCTCGCCCAAATGATGGCCGAGCAAGACTACAGCGTAAGTACCAAAGAAATTCATCATACTTCTAAGAAAGATGCCCCAAGTGGAACTTCCATTACTTTGGCTGAAGGCATTTTAAAACACCTTGCTACTAAGAAGAATTGGGTGAACCAGAAATCTAACAAAGCAGAAGAACTAGAAATCATTTCTGAGCGCATTGACCCAGCTCCAGGTACCCACGAAATAACTTACTCCTCCCCTGTAGACACCATTGAAATTAAGCACACGGCTCATTCTCGTGAAGGCTTTGCCAAAGGCGCCATAGCCGTTGCCGAATGGCTCAAAGACCAAAAGGGCGTAAAAACCATGGATGAGTTTTTAGAGAGTAGATTATAATTACCACTCAATCTCCCTCAACCCTTTCTCAGCCAAGTATTGATTCGCTTTACTAAAATGACTTTCACCAAAAAATCCTCTATGTGCAGAAAGCGGACTTGGGTGTGGAGATTTTAGAACCAAATTCTCTTGAGTGTTTACAATGGCGGCTTTCTTCTGGGCATAACTTCCCCAAAGCATATACACCAAACTCTTCTTTTGTGAAGCAAGCGCCTCCACAACTGCATCAGTAAAAGTTTCCCAACCCTTCTTTTGATGAGACCCGGCTTGATGGCCCCTCACTGTTAGTGTAGCATTCAGCAAAAGCACACCCTGCTTAGCCCAGCGATCCAATGAGCCATGAGGTGGAATGTCTTTGCCTAAATCGTTTTTG
>CAYGKL010000076.1:0-17295 GCA_964350505.1 uncultured Roseivirgaceae bacterium
ACAACGTTGTATAACGTGCACTTTTATGCACGATATATCCCATATAATTTAATTTTATGCACGTTAGCCAACCAAATACGGTGGCTAACGTGCATGCTTCAATTTAGTCGTTCAACTTTAATTTGTCTAAAGGAGATTCGATTTTTTGCCACCCCTTATGCGTGATGTGAGTGTAAATTTCAGTGGTCTTGCTTGAGCTATGTCCAAGCAACATCTGAATATACCTCATATCTACCCCTGTCTCTAAAAGATGTGTAGCGAAACTATGTCTTAAGGAGTGAAGTGTGACCTTTTTTGAGATACCAGCCTTTTTTAAAGCGGTAACAAATACCCTCCTCAAACTAGAGTCGGAGTATTTACCTCCAAATTGTCCTTCAAACAAATATTCCTTTGGTCTAAATTTCTTAAAATACTCTCGAAGCGTTTCTAGAGCTTTCTTCGAAAGTATTGTAACTCGGTCTTTCTTGCCCTTTCCTCCACGGACAAATACACGCATCTGTTCTCCATCAATATCATTAATTCGTAAGTTGATCAATTCTCCAGCGCGTAAACCGGAACTATAAACCATCAATAGCATAGCCTTATGCTTAATGTTATGAACAGCGCTTAATATTGCACTTACTTCTTTTTCGGTAAGTACCTTGGGCATCAAGGCCTTCGCTTCTGTTGCTCAAATAAGTTTTAAGAGGGTGATTGAATTTTCTTTTACCCCTCTGTATCTCCCCTAAAAGGGGAGAAGAAGTAATTCGTTGTTCTTTAAAATGCCTCTTAGAAATATAGATTTCGACACTTTTGCATGAGTTTCTATTTCCTCACTATCCGTGTATTGTTCACCATTCACATGTTTTGTAGAGAGCCTTAGTCACTTCCCGATAATTGTTGGTGGAGATGTGGAGTAACTGAATTCCCGTTTTCTGATTTCTGTATCCCTAGCGACCGAGCACAGCGCAACAATTACCAACTACCTTATAACCCTCTGTCCCTAAAAAGATAATAACGTCCATTCAACTCCTTGGCTTTTCTGATCAGGTCATCATTATAAGGAATGGAGACACCGTAGAAGGTTTTTTGTTTAATAAGAATGGTTTCCAAATTCGACATTGAATTGTGTTTATTGAACTCAATTTACAAAAAAAAAGGAAACCCATTTTTTGAGTTCCCTTTACCTTAATGTGCATTGAGGTGAATTATAAGATATCGCTTCAGTGATTTATAGTTGAACGACTTTCTGTTTATCTCTTTTCAATTGTCACAATTCAATCAAGATAGTCTAGGTCGAAGTCTAAAGTTAAAACCAGTTCATTCATTATGGTTTTGGCGAGTCCTTTGGTACGGCTCATTTCATATTTGTAGAAGAACTTCATGGTATGGATTTTACTTTCCATTGCGGTTTTCTGTTGCGCATCTTCTTTTATCATGGAATGAGCAGTATTCGCAATTTTGAGCCATTGCCAACCAATAATCACCGTGCCAAAGAGATCCATAAATATGGTGGCATCAGACAGATACCTTTCAAAGTCTCCCTTCTGAGCAATTGGAGCTAGTGCTGTCAATACTTGCTGAATCATTTTGAGATTTTGCCCTAATTCATTGGCATAAGCTGAAAGCTCCTCAGTTTCAGAAGCCGCTTGAATGGTTTTGGTTATTTCTTCGGCAAGCCATTGTAGCACTTTGCCATTTTTTAGGTTTATTTTTCTTCCCAGAAGGTCCAGCGACTGAATGCCAGTTGTACCTTCATAAATAGAGATGATGCGAATATCTCGGTAGTATTGTTGAAGTATAAAGTCTTGGCAAAATCCGTAACCGCCCAAAACCTGTAGGCCTTGGCTTACAGATTCCAGTCCTTTTTCGGCAGGGTAGGTTTTAACCACAGGAGTTAGTAGCTCAAGCAGTAAGTTGTAGCGCTCTTTTTCCTCACCCTTTGCCAATTGTTCTTGGTCTAGATAATGCGCGGCCTGAAGAATTAAACTGAGCGAGCCTTCGACAATCGCCTTTTGGTGCAAAAGCATTCTTTTAACATCCGGATGATTGATGATTAAAGTTTGGTCTTGCTGAAGGTCTTTTTGACCAGTGGAGGTGAGTTTTCTTCCCTGAGGTCTTTCTTTAGCATATTGTAGTGAAGCGTAGTAAGCCGCAGAGGCAATGCCTGCACCCATTCTGCCAGTAGCTACTCTAGCTTCGTTCATAAGTTGGAACATGTAGGTTAGCCCTCGGTTTTCTTCTCCAACCAACCAGGCTTCGGCATTTTCAAAAACCAAATGAGAAGTGCAATAACCTCTTTGCCCTAGTTTTTCGAACTCGCCAGCAGTGATTACATGATTCGACTCGAGTTCACCAGACTCATTCAGCTGATGCTTGGGTACCACAAAGAGAGATACGCCTTTGGTGCCTTCTGGTGCTCCCTCAATTCGACCCAAAAGTAAATGCACAATGTTATCTGCAAATTGGTGGTCGCCTGATGAAATGAATATTTTCTGTCCATTAATAAGGTAGCTGCCCTTGCCTGTAGGTATTGCACTGGTAGTAATATCGGAGAGAGAACTACCCGCTTGTGGTTCGGTGAGGCACATGGAACCTGTCCATTCCATGCTAAGCATTTTTGGTAAATACTTATCCTTTAATTCTTGACTGCCAAAATTGGCGATGAGGTTTGCCGCACCAGTGGTGAGCCCCAAATAACCTGTGACATGGTTATTAGCCGCCTCCATGATGTAATATGCGGCATGATAGAGTGCGTTCGGCATTTGCAGGCCTCCATCTTCATTATTGAAAATGGCCGCTACCAAACCCAATTCTGGGGCCTGTTCAAAAATGCGTTTGAACTGTGGATGGATAGTTATTTTGCCATCCTTGAAAAAAGACGGTTTTTCATCCATTTCCTTAATGAAAGGGAAAAGCTCAGTGCTGCTAAATGATTCAATAGAGTCTAGAAACATGTCGACAGACGCCTTATCGTAGTCTGCAAATCTTCCTTTTCCTAATACAGTATCAGTCTGGTGGACTTGATGCATCAGGAATTTGATGGTCTCGAGATTGGTATATTGATTCTTCACAGGTTGATGGGTTTATGGAGTAATGTTATTCAGTCACTTGGTAAGATAATTAAGTTAGTAGGCTTTCAGTCCCTCTCAAATCAGATTGCTTCAACAAATTTTGAGAAGACTTTTTTATGATGATCAAGATCCATATTGCCTGAAAGCGATACGCGAACAATATAGTCTTTATCGCCTTCTTTTGTAGTGCCCTGAGTAGAGGTGGCAGGGATTGTCCAATAGCAGCCTTTTAACTGACCGTAGCTCACGCAGAACTTACTTTCATTCGGTATTTCATTGATCATGAGGTTGATCAACTTAAGGTTTAAGGCTCTTTTGTATGCTTCTTTTTCCACATCAGTATTCCCTTTTGTGGGTAGGTCTAATGAAAACACAGAAGGAGTGAACCCTTCATTAGCCAATTCTTCCGAAACAAAATTGATTTTGGCAGTTGGTAAAGTGAATTCAATGAAGGTTACAAATTCGCGCGTATTCTTGTAAGCGTCAATGATTCGTTGATTCATTGAAGGTAATTGCTTGGCTAGTATTTCGTACTGAAGACTAGTCGCTTCGTTATTGCAGAGTAATAGGTGCTTTTCGATTGAATGCATCAGCGCTTCCGCTTTTTGATTGGCCGCACAGTAACCGGCAGTACAAAGTCCTCCACTAGGGAATTTAGATCCGCTGGCATATGAAATGGCTCGGGAAGCAGACAGTACTTCGCCTTCTCCAAGGAAGTGCACATTAGGACAGAAAGTTTGGTCTAAAATAAAGACAGGGTCGATGGCGGTTTCTCCGCTAGCAGTCTGACGAACTGCGCTCAAAGCTGCCTTTAATTGCTTAAGGTCTGGAACTTCAACCCTAGGGTTGGTAGGAATTTCAGCAATGATGTAAGGCACGGCATCTGCTTTGGCTACTTGATCCAAAACGGTATGAATGCTTTGCACCATGTCGTTATCCCCATCGACTGGTAAATCCACTACTTCAACATTATCCAAGCAAGCTGCAACTCGTCTGGCTTGGTCGTTAGTGCCGCCATAGCAATTTGGAGGAACAATAAATTTAATGGCTTTGCCTTTATGGTTTTCAAGGGCGTAATCGACAAGCCCCATCATAATGGCATATTGAATAGAAAGGCCGCTAGAACCAACAAGGGGTTGAGCATTGGTGCCAGTGATTTCTTTAATTGAATTTAGGACAAGGGTTTTATTGCTCTGTGAATCGCTATTTGAATTTTCATTAGTCGACTGTCCTAAAAGTATTTTTAAGGCCGAGTAACAGTTCGCTGGTGTCATGGCGATGGTCTCTCTTCTCCTTACATGCTGAATTTCAGAAATATAGCTTTCATTCAACTCACCATTGACCAAGAGTAGGCTTCCAAAATGAGCATTTAGGTTGATGAAGAAATCCACTTTGGCGGTAAGATCAATCTCTTCGATTTTATTTCCTTGGGAAATATAAATGGTAGTGCCATCAAAATCAGGGATGTCTGATGCACTTTCAACAGGCTTCAACTCAAACTGATAGCCATAAACTCTTCTAATTACTTCTGCATCGAAGTATGAAGGTAATTCGCCAGTATAAGCGATTTGGGTGTTTTTATGTTCTAATAAGTTCTTTCTTAGAACAGCTAATATAGGAGTGGTCTTAGATGAAAAACTAATGACACCTGCTGGTTTGAGTTGATGCATTTTGGCAACAGCCCATTCAAGAATACAAGAGAGAGGATGCCCTAACCTGATATAGTCGTAAGCAGTAGTGAGCATGCTTAGTGCTGATGTTTGAGCATTGTTGTCCTGATATAAGGCTTCGAACTGCTCAATGAATTGAGTTTTGGCCAATTTTTCATCATAAATATCTAGTCGATGTGTGGTGAGTCGCAACCAATCGGTTGGCATATTTTCCAATACATCTTTAAGGTAAGCTAGCATTTTAGTGTTTTCCATAGGTTATGCCTTTTAGGGGCGGGTAATGAATGAATAGGGAGTTCATTGAGAACGTTGCAGCGTTGTAAAACGCTAATTTTTAAAGCTAAATATTGAGTACTATAATATCTAATGGAGACAGTATTTCTTTCCATGAATAGCAAAAAAGGAAACTCTTTAGAGCTTCCTTAATTCTTATCTATCAAAATGAACTGCTTGGCTCAATCACCAAATCCATCCGTCAAACAACCTTATTTTCCACCTTTTAAATCGGGTAAGGTAAAGGCCTCCAAAGGGCTAGGTTGCTTCATCATCTTCTCAATTTCTTCAGTGGTTCGAGGGGCATAAGCAGAAAGCAATTCAAAGCCATCTTTTGTAATCAGTATGTCGTCCTCTATTCTAACAGCAATGTTCCACCATTTAGGGTCACAATCAGAATCTTTAGGGATGTAAATGCCTGGCTCAATCGTAATGGCCATATTTTCGGCAAGTTTGTCGTAAGGGCCAAGGTCATGAACATCTAGCCCAATATGATGTGATAGTCCATGTGGATAATAGAGGTGTCTGGCCTTAGGGCTATCAATAATTCCCAATTCGGCCAAACCTTCATTGATGATGTCTTTGGCTACTTTGGTCAATTCAGCAAAAGTTACTCCCGGTTTACACATCTGAATGGCAGTTTCTTGAGCTTTATAAACTAGATCATAAATCGCTTTTTCTTCTGGAGAGAATACTCCGTCCACAGGAATGGTTCTTGTCACGTCTGCAGTGTAGCCATGGTATTCAGCACCTAAATCCATCAAAATCATTTTGTCACTTTCTATGTGAGGCTTATGATTTTCAATGTAATGGAGAATACATCCGTTATTTCCTTCACCCACAATAGACGGGTAGCCTTCATATTCAGAACCGTATTTTTTGAAGACAAACTCATGGATGCCCTGCACTTCAGCTTCCGACATACCTGGCTTCATAGCTTTCATTACTTCTACTTGGCCAACTGCTGAGATGAAAACCGCTTTTCTTAAGAGCTCAATTTCTTCAGGTGTTTTTATCCCTCTTAACTGAGCCATGATTACGTTGAGTGTGCCTGCATCTAAGTTTTTGGCTGGTAACTCATTGCCCAAGGTGTTTGCTGTCACATAACCCGACTTGGCTTTGAATTGCTCAATGATGCTGTACAAGTCTGCCTCATCGTTGGGATTATCTCTTACATCATTAAAGAAGTCATAGAACATCACTTTATCGAACTTGGCAAAATCTATATTATAATTTTTGAAAGAGGAGCCATTGTAAGCATTCTGAATCTTCAATTCATCTTGCACTCCTTTGTCACCCAATCTTCGGCCAGTCCACATTTCAGCCATCGGGTTTTTCTGCTGCACAAAGAAGATCTCGTTGTATTGTTCGCCCTCTTCATCGGTTTGATCATTCTTGAAAATCAAAAGGATAGCATGAGGTTCCTTGTAACCTGTGAGGTAGTAGAGGTTGGGATCTTGATGGTAGATGTAGTCTACATCGTTAGCTCGGTTACGAATAGAGTTGGCAAAGAATACAGCCACAGATTTGTTGGGCATCAACTTTCTAAGCTGTTCTCGCCTGTCTTGGTGGAAATCGGCAGAAAGGTAATCTGTGCGTTTTTCCTGAGCATGGGAAACAAAAAATCCTGATAGTAAAAATACTATCAGGATTATATATTTTCTGTTCGGTTTAATCATAGTACAATAACGTTCTGAGACGCTATTATACTAAAATGTTGCCGCTTTGTCTTGCTTTTTTTAGAACAGCAGAGATGCCGTTTTTATTAATGGTTCTAATCGCTGAAGTAGAAACTTTCAAAGTGATCCACTTATCTTCTTCAGGAATATAAAAACGCTTCTTTTGAAGGTTTGGATAGAATTTTCTCTTGGTCTTGTTGTTAGCGTGAGAAACATTGTTTCCTACCTGTACTTTCTTTCCTGTGATTTCACAAACTCTTGCCATAACTAACTTAATTATCCGCTTTTTGTAAACGGACTGCAAATATCTGAATTATTATTTAACACACCAACATTCTTTAAAAAATCTCAATTAGAAAATCTTACTTTTCTTGAGGTTGAGATATTTTACATCCACTTACGTTGGTCATTCTCAATCTTATAGAGCACAAAATTCTCTAAGGCTTCTGCTTTTTCAATGGGAATAAACGGAATGCTTAATGAGCCAGCTGCTGTAAACAGCTCAACAGTAGCCAATGCTTTTCTTCTTTGGTACCAACTCTGTTTTATCTGAACCGCTTGAATTTTATAAAGTTGAATTAGTTCAAAATGATTGCCAAAAGTGCCCCTATTGTTCTTCAAGAGTTCATCATTAATCTCAAATGATCGCTTCTTATAGTAAAGTGAAAC
The DNA here is from genome assembly GCA_964350505.1 of uncultured Roseivirgaceae bacterium. GTDB lineage: Bacteria > Bacteroidota > Bacteroidia > Cytophagales > Cyclobacteriaceae > Roseivirga. The sequence goes on from CAYGKL010000076.1 coordinate 7,345, forward strand.
GGAAAGCAATACCATGGGTATCCACACTAGAAACCACAGCCCACTGAGACCAACATTGAAATAACCGATGCTAGTTGCCGCCAATGCTGGAAGTATGCCCGTAAAGAATAGCAGCCTGTATTTAAGTAGAATGCTAATTCTATGCTTCTCTTCAGGTCGATTGTATTCTTTAGGGAAAACCAAATTAATGACCCGTTGCACTTGATCGAAGTAGCTTCCAGGTATAGCTATTTTAGATTTGAGTTGATCGGCTTGTGCGCTACTGGCTTGTTCAATTTGCAGAGTGTACATTTTAAAAGCTCTGCGCAGAGGGTTATCAGACCAAGAAATGGTCTGGACTTTAGATTTGTTAATGGAGATTTCTTCTTTATTGAGTAAGCCTCGAACTATTTTTAAGCCGCTTTTTCTGCTGCTCAACCTCAGCTCGAAATTTTTGAGCACTGTAGTGATCAAAGAGTAAATGAAGGCAATTATCGCAACGATAAAAATGGAGCCGACAATTAACACCCAGTTATTGGAAGTAATGAACTCTTGATAACCCGAGAGCTGCTCTTCTACCAAGTCAGTGACATTATCAGTTATTTCATTCAGCGTTGAAAACACAAAGGCAAAAAGGATAGCCATAGATTTCAGGTGATTCTGGCTAATCCCAATTTTTAATAGGTCTGGAATGTCTAATGAAAGAATGGTTTCTTCAGTAACTTCTTCAAGTGGAGCGTCTTTTTGTTCTTCTGAGAGCTCTTCAGTGAGTTGTTCCTTTTCTTCTAAAATAAACTTTCGGAGCGCTTCAGCATCTTCTTTGTTTAATGCGTCAATCGTAAGCTCAGATTTTTTGGCTCCAGCCGTATCAATCTCCAAACTAACCACTCCAAACATTTGATGCAGAATGTTTTGCTGGAGGTTGATGGTTTGAATGCGTTCGAAGGGGATGTTGGTTTTAGTTCTTTTGAGTAAACCTTTGTCTATAATGATGGAGCCATCCTCAATGTGAAAGTAAAACCTGAAAAAAGTAAGAATTGACCCTCCTAGGTTAAGAGCTGCAAAAGCAAGAATTACATAGCCTAAATAATCTTCTATAAAGGAACCTCCAGATTTTCTTCCAATGAAAAAACTAAGTAGAATCGGCCAAAATGCCTTGATAGTGAGTTTAATGAACTTAATAAGGATAATGCCAATGGCAACTCTAGACTGCCTGCTTGGTTGAGAAAATTTATTGCTTATCGACTCCATCTAAAGCAGTTTTCCCCATAATAAATTCTTTTATTCTGCTGGCATTTTCTTCGGTAAGTCCTGGGATTACCAAGTCACTACTATCCCCACCGGCCGTAAATATTTTCAAACTATGTAGACTGAAAATTCTGTCAATCGGGCCTTGTTTAATTTCCGCATGTTGAATGCGGTTGAAAGGAATAGCGGTTCTGCTTTGCCAAAGAAGTCCTTTGGTGTAAAGGATGTCTTTTTCTCTCAGACTATATTTTTTTTTAGGAAATGCCTTAATGGTATAGAATAGACTAACTGCCCAGAAAAGTAGTATTGGGCCAATGGTGACGCCAAACTCCAAGACTCCAGCATTAATTTTATCAGCAAAGAGTAGTATACATACTGCTGCAATAATGAGTACAACGAAAAGAATACTATTGCTGATGAGAGAAACTTTTAAATGTTTCTTTTCAATGTTGTGAAATTCTGAATTTTTAACCTCAGGTAAATCGGCTAGATCTACTGAAAGATTCTGGAAGGGTTCTGTCATTTTTTAAAACCGTAAGGGCAGTGTCTACATCCGTTTTGGCAACAATACCCCCTCTTTTTAAGATAATGCTCTGTAAAAACAAGGAGGCCATCTTTGTCAAGGTAGTAATCTTCAGTTTTACTGGCAAAAGTGCTAGACTCCTTTCTATGCTTTGTCATGTTTTAAGGCTAAGTTGATTTTGATACCTTTGGTTCACAAATGTTGTTTGGAGGAACAAATTTAAAGTAAACTATCATGGAATTAGTACAATCGAGTAAAGAAGCTATAGCCTTAGAAAATAAGCATGGTGCACACAACTATCATCCACTACCTGTAGTGCTCTCAAAAGGAGAGGGTGTTTTTTTGTGGGATGTAGAAGGAAAGAAGTATTACGATTTTCTTTCGGCCTATAGTGCTGTGAATCAAGGACATTGTCACCCCAGAATAGTTGGGGCAATGAAAGAGCAAGCCGAACAGCTTACTCTAACATCGAGAGCTTTTTATAATGACGTTCTAGGGCCATATGAAAAATACGTTACCGAGTATTTTGGTTTCGATAAGGTGCTTCCTATGAATACTGGTGCTGAGGCGGTTGAGACTGCTATTAAAGTCTGTAGAAAATGGGGTTATGAGAAGAAGGGAGTCGAAGAAAACGAAGGCAAGATCATAGTATTCGATCAGAATTTTCATGGAAGAACCACTACCATCATTTCATTCAGCAGTGATCAAGAAGCAAGAAAGAACTTTGGCCCGTTCACACACGGGTTTATAAAAATTCCATACAATGACCCTGAAGCCTTAAAAGAAACGCTTCAGCTTGACAATGTAGTTGGAGTATTGATAGAACCAATACAAGGGGAGGCCGGTGTTAATGTTCCAAGTGAAGACTTTATGCAACAAGTGGCTAGTCTTTGTAAAGAGTATAACGCACTCTTTATGGCTGATGAAATTCAAACAGGGATTGGTAGAACAGGCGGCCTTCTGGCAGTTTGTGGTAACTGTAGTTGTGAAGGACATTGTGAGCAGCAACAGACTTATGCTAAACCAGATGTTTTAATCTTAGGTAAGGCAATTTCTGGAGGAGCATACCCCGTATCTGCAGTTTTGGCGAATGATGCCATTATGGATGTTATTACTCCAGGGACTCATGGTTCAACCTTTGGAGGAAATCCAGTTGCTGGAGTAGTCGCCATGGCGGCTCTTGAAGTGATAAGGGATGAAAAACTAACCCAGAATGCCAGAAGACTTGGTGAAATATTCAGACAGAGAATGACACAGTTGGTAGAAACTACTGAATTGGTTTCATTGGTGAGAGGAAAAGGGCTCTTAAATGCGATCATCATCAACGATTCTCCATCAAGTTCAACAGCATGGGATATTTGTATAAATCTTAAAGATAATGGTTTGCTTGCCAAGCCAACTCATGGCAATATCATTCGCTTCGCTCCACCACTAGTGATGACTGAAGAGCAATTGCATGAATGTTGCGACATTATAGAAAAGACAATCAAAGACTTTGAGAGGGGAAATCAATAATGGTGTTTGTGAATGGAAACGTGGTACTTATCAAGTAAATATGAGTTTTTTCAGAAAAAGATTAGATTTTATGTAGGGTTTAGACGCATGAAGACGTTCTTTGTAGTATAAATCAATACCATGTTGTCTTCAACCAAAAGTCGCAGAATCTTACATTTCATAAGTGTAACGCTTGCTTTACTTATATTTGGCTACGGATTGATTCTCAAATACGGCAATCAAAGAGAGTATTCAGACGTAAATGCCACTTCACAGAGCGAGCAGGTAAAAGTTGAAAGTGATTCAATTTTTGAAGCACATAAGCTTTTTAATTTCTCAAATCCAGATTAAAATCTTATACAAAAATTAGAAGCCTCTAAATGAGGCTTTTTTTATGTCCTAGCTTTCAGTATTTTAAGCCCTTTATCAGCCAAAACCACATGAAGCTTTTTGCGACTTTTCTGCTCTTCTTAGTTTCAACTTGTTTTGTTATTGCCCAAGAAAATGAGCTTCAAAATTTATTGCAAAGAGCAGAGCAGTATCAGTTTTCTAATCCAGATAGTTCCTTTATCCTAGCCAAAAAGTTAAGGAAAAATGCTTTGGAAGAATCTGACTCTATTTATTTGGGTGAGTCGGAACGAGTTGTGGGCGTTTACTTTCAGCTCCAGGGACGCTTAGATTCTGCTGGCACCCATTTCCAGCGGGCTTACGATTATTACAGCAATACTCAAGACACTACTCGGTTAACTAGAGTCATTATTTCATTGGCCTTGGTGGATATTAGCAAAGGTGATTACGAGGAGGCCTTAGCTAAATTGATTTTGTCTCAAGAATATGCTGAGGCCATTGGAAGGGATGATTACAGATTGAGAAGTATTGGCGAGGTAGCGAGAATTTATAGTTTACAAGGAGATCATGAGCGATCAATTGAACAGTCTAGGTATTATTACAATGAAGTGAAGGATGGTGATGATTTACGCCAGAAGTCAGTTGCTCTTTCGTATTTGTCAGTTGAGTTCATGCACTTTCGAGAATTTGATTCGAGTTTATATTACCTCAACAAAAACCTTGAATTAGAGCAGCAAAACCCTGTTTCAAACCCTACTTCTTTAGGTGCAATTCATCAAAATATTGCCAGTGTTTATAATGAGACACAACAATCCGACTTGGCTTTGAAAAATTTTGAAGCAGCGAATGGTTATTTTAAGCGAGCGGGTTATTTAATCGGAATTGCACAAGTGAACTTAAACTTGGCAATCTTACTCAGTAAAAATAATAATAACATTCAGGCAAAGGACTATATAGAAGAAGGCATTAGCGGGGCTGAAGTTCTTGGCGACCTTCATTTATTAAGGGAAATGTACAGATTGCAATCCTTCATTTATGAAAATCTAGGGTCGTATGATAAATCATTAATGTCATTCAAGAAATTTAAAAGCATGAATGATTCAATTTTCAATATGGACAAGCAGGGTTCCATTAATGAATTGCTCACTCAATATGAAGTGGCTCAGAAAGAACAACAGATCGAATTACAGCAGGCTCAATTAGTCATTCAGGAGAGTAAACTACAGCGGAATCAGCTTTTCATAATCAGTCTATTTCTAGGGATAGCTCTATCAATTGTCATTTTTGTACTCCTCAGAATTAGAGCACGCAAAAACCTATTAATCGAGCGTCAGGAATCAAAAACAAAACTTCGTGAGGCAGAGATTAATGCCATTATCAATTCACAAGAAAAGGAAAGAAATCGCTTTGCCCGCGACTTACATGACGGTTTCGGACAGCTTATTTCTGTTCTAAAACTGAACTTATCTCAACTCGGAGAAACGTCTGCTAAAGATGCGGAAAAGCGGTTCGAAGTATATAAAAACGGGGAGTCAGTGATCAATGAAATGTATGCTGAGTTGCGAAACATATGCTTTGATCTTATGCCTCAAACCCTTGTTAAAAGAGGCTTGATGCCAGCATTGAGAGAGTTTGGAGCCCGTGTGAACCAAACAGACAAGGTGAATTGTGAAGTACTTGTTTTTGCTAATAATGAAAGGTTATCCGAATTGGTAGAAATATCACTTTTCAGAATTACTCAAGAATGGGTCAATAACATTTTGAAATACGCAAAGGCTGATAACATTACTATTCAGTTAACCCATGAAGATGGCGAAGCTATTTTGACTATCGAAGATAACGGAGGAGGGTTCGATCCGCAAATTTTTTATCATAGTACAGGCAACGGTTGGAAGAATATTCAAACTCGATTGAATCAAATAAAAGGTGAGTTCGACCTTGATTCTAGACCTGGTATTAGCGGGACTATGATGACTGTTTTGGTTAAGACAAGAGGGTTTGATAAGCGCATACCCACTGGTACGGAGGAAGAACTCACTGCTTAATCGGATATTTTTAATAGCTTAGTAAGCATACCTTGGCAGCATGAAATGGCCTCTCATTTTCTCAAGCCGGGTTTTGTTGTTAGAAAAAATGAAGATAGTCTTAGTTGATGATCATTCTATTTTGCTCGATGGTCTTAAGAAGTTAATTCAGGAAGATGATATGCTTACAGTAGTAGATGCTGTTAGCAATGTTCCAGACGCTATTCGCTCAATCGATAAGCATAAGCCAGACTTGGTCATTACCGATTATAACCTTGGCGAATATGATGGTCTCTCGCTTGTTCAAAAGGTGAAAAGGATTCTTCCTGATACAAAATTCATAATTCTTAGTATGCACGATGAGTCTCATTTAGTGAAAGAAATTCTCAAGGAGGGAGTGAGTGGTTACGTGCTGAAAAAGGACACTAAGGATGAATTACTGGAAGCGATTTACTCCGTTAGAGCGGGGAAGATGTATCTGTCGAACGATATAAATTCAATGCTTGTGAAGAGTCTTCATGAACCGGATGAAGGCAAACTATTGACCACAAGGGAAAGAGAAATTCTTCAACTTATCTCTAAAGAATACTCCAATCGTGATATTGCCGAGGAGCTGTTCATCAGTGAGAGAACAGTAGAAACTCATAGAAAGAATATTTTCAGAAAAACAAAAACGAACTCTATTGTAGGCTTAATCAAGTTTGCCTATGCTAATAATTTGATCTAAAGTAATTGGTTGTAATTTTTGAAGTAGCTTATCTTTCTGTCAACCCCTCTTCCTGCAAAGGGTTTAATCGGTTCAACGATTTAATAACTACCCAATTCTGCCTTTTCAAATAAAAAGAGGTCATCCATTTCTGAATGACCTCAAATCAACTAATGAACAGACACTACTCTGTTTTACTTAAATAGTCAGACCAACTATTGCTTTTGGTTGAGGTTTGCAATAACCTCAAATTCATAATAGAGCACCATCCGTACTAGTGGGTATTTTCTGGGGAAAGCCTATAGCCTCCGTACTACTACGGATATAAATATGCCCTTGTAATTGTATGTTTCAGACAGGTGTGATTAGACAAATTTGTGTAGTTGTTAACCGTTTACATGTGAGGTGATTCAGGAATAATGAATTTTATGTGACTCATCTGAAAATGGTTTTGCAGCATTAAAACTATTCATAAGAAGAATTTTATTTAACACAGAAACCATGAAAAAGCTAATACTCTTATTAATGATGATGACAGTCGGTTTTGGGCTAAGTGCTCAAACGGATTGGTCTAAAGTGAACTTTGAAAAAGAATACAAAGTAAAAACGAAGATACCTGGAGGTATCGCAAAATCGTTGAAAAGCAACCCAACCTTTTTGAATGATTATTCTATCACACAGGCCTCTCTAATGAAAGGTAAATCTCAAGCAAGCATGATGCAAAAACAAGGGGTAGGTAACGTTTTGAGTGAAGCAGCTTTGGCTGGTGTGAGTGCTGAAGCTCTGCAGAAACTTATTGATGAATTGCATGCTGAGTTCGTTGCTGACTTAAAGGCAATTGGGTTAAATATTACAGATGGACAAGAAGTAATAGATGAAGCAATGTCTAGCGGAAAAGCGGATAGGAACAATGCCTTAATTGCTAAAACGGATGGTACCCCAGTTTATGTAAAAACAGGACTTTTGGATAATACTCCAGATATTAAAGAGCAGAATGTATTCAGGCCAAATAATAAAAATGTCTACGTTACCACGGCACGTATTCCCGGGAATTTTTATAATAATGCTGCAAAGAAGTCCGATGTGAATATGCTTAGTATTAACTATTTGGTTCGGTTTGCTTCTTTTGAGAGTACTAAGAAATCGAATAGTAATACTTTAACCACTACTGCTGGGTTATCAATTCAGCCGACAATTTCTATGATCAACCCTAAGGCTGCTTGGGGATGGATTGTTTTTGAAAAGCCTGTGGAAGGAGATAATGATTGGAGCAAAGGATTAGTAGAGGATGACTCAACAGACGGATCGTTTTGGGGTTTATCTTCAAAAGGTGAATACTCAATTTATGCTGATGAGGACAAGTATATTGAACAGTTGAGAACTGTGGTTTTAAATATGCAGAAAGCTATTGTGAGCCAAATTAAGGCTAACCTGTAAACCTGAGTGCGTGGTTAAAACCCATCTACTTACTTTAAAAAAATGACCATTTCCATCAATTGGAAATGGTCATTTTTTGTAGATGCTGAATAGCAATATTTTTAATTACCGCCTCTGCCAAATCGCTGTCTCATTTGTTCAAGTCTCTCATTGTTATTGTCTGGGGCAGCTTGTCCCAGCCCGAAACTTCTGATGTTGTAGACGAATGAAACCATAAAGTATTGTGTAAGAATTTGCGTTTGGTTGTCTTCAATGTAGGAGCCAGTTACATTTCTTTGAATACTTTGGTTTTGCTTCATTAAGTCGAAAACAGAGAATTTAAGTTCAGCTTTTTGCGCAAGTAACTTCTTACCCACTTCCATATTCCAAAGCACAAAGCTCTGGTTAAAGCCATCTGAAAGTCCAGAGTTGGCGGTATGTGCTACAGTACTTCTAAATACGAATCCTTGGCCAAAAATCCAGTTCAATCGAAGCCTTGTAGACTGGTTGAAATAGTTTGTGCTGGCTTGGTCTTGTAGGGTATTGTCGATTTTGCTGAAATTAGAGTTGCTTGAGATTGTGAAATCTACTTTTTCGCTAATGTTGCTGCTTAGCACAATACCCAAGCCTGCCGTTGGCGTTTTAGCATAGTTCAGTTCGTCATTGATTAATTCCGGTGTTTGAGTATAAGCTAAAGTCCCCGTGAAGTTTAGGTTAGACTTTATAACACCTAACGGAAAACCGTATGAAATGAAGCTTCTAATATTCCAGTAACCATCTAAGTTAATAGGCTTAGAATATCTTGCACCAGGCTGTAGTTCTATGCCATCTACAGTGGTTGCACTTTCCGAGGCAAGGTAGGAGCTAGTGCTAATTCTATTGTCTGAAAAGCTACCACTCACTAAAGTAAAGAATGTTCTGCCCGAACTCGCATCTACTTTGTTGAAACGGATTGTGCCTGAATGCTGGAAGCTCTGATCAAGTTCGGGGTTACCTGCAGAAATGTTCAATGGGTCAGTGTTATTAATGACATTTTGAAGCTGACCAACGCTTGGAGCATCTGTATTGGCTCTATAGTTAATGTTGATACTCTTCCCATTGTCAAGCCTGTAACGATAAACTACTGATGGGATGAAGTTTTGAAAGTTACGATCAACGTTGTCTTCAAAAGGGAAAGTTTGGTCATTGTCTAGAATCGCCCACTGGTAAGTTCCTCTGAAAGTAAGATTGGCTTTTTGTCCTCTGAGGTTATAGCCTAGGGTACTTTGATGAGTTATATAGTCATTTTCGAAAGTATTACTCAACGGGATGTTAATGCTGGTGAAGTCCATTGTTGATTCTACATAATCGAAACTCTCACGTTGAGAGTCATTGAACTGATAGCCATATCTGTAGCTGGCTGATAGCTGACTTCTGTCTGTTAGTGGTTCTGTATAAGTGGCATTTGCGGAAAGGTTAAAACCTTTTACATTTTGGTCACCATATTGATTGAGTTCAATATTGGTGGTGTTGCGGGTATAGAAAATGTTTTCAGACACCAAAAAGCTGTCGCCTGAATTCTCATTTAAGCCAGTGGTTAAGTTGATAGAGAATGTTCTTCCCCTTTTCTCAAAAGCATGTCTGTAGAGTAAGTTGTTGCTAAAATTGACAGCTTCGAGGAATGAAGTATTTTGAGTATAGGTTGTGTTGAGTAAATCGGCACCTAACATGGTAGCTCCGTCTACTATTGCAGATCCCGAATTATCTTGAAAAGTAAATCTAGGCCTCATAATAATTGAGTTCTTGGAGTCAATTGTGTACTCTAATTCTCCACTGAATCTGTGGTTGATATTTCGACTAGGGGAGAAGCTATTTTCAACATAAGTCTGCCCTTCATTTTGAGGAAGGGTAAATTGGCGGAATATTGATTCGTCAGAATTATTATCAGATTGATTGAAGAAATAGCTCCCGCTGAATTTAAGAGGGCCTTTGTCTTGATAGGAATAGTTGATTCCAAGTGCTTTCGTTTCGGAGATACCACTTTGCTGACCCACCTGAAAGTTAGATGGATTTCCTCCGCCAGCAGCGCCACCGCCACCAGCTCCGCCTCCGCCTCTACCACCAGCACCACCTCTACCTCCGGCACCGCCTCCACCACCTCTTCTACCTCCACCTGCGGTAATGCCTAAAAGGTCGCTAGTGGAGAAGTTTTGAATGTTGATGTTGTTCACCTG
>CAYGKL010000077.1:0-17199 GCA_964350505.1 uncultured Roseivirgaceae bacterium
GGGGGTGAAATGATTGTTAATTCCTTGAAACTATCAGTAAAATGGTGGCTAGCAGAATAAGAAAAGAATAGAGATGAAGTGATTTAAGACTAAACTTTTCTTTTGCTAAGTAAACCAAAGATAGTGTTGGAAGAACGAAGATCGAAGCGATCATTGGGAGCCACATGATTTCGAAAATTGCACCAACTACAGCGAAATAGTAAACATCTACCAGTTGTCCTATACACCAGTAAATTGATGTCAGTACACTTAAAGCAAAGACTATTTTAGGTGTTTTTGATTTTTTGATTCCAGTCATTTGTTTCTAATTCTTTAAGTAAGGCTTACAATAATCAGCAATCCTATATTTCAATTTCAAAAGCGGCTTACGACCATGAATGTATGCCTTTTTTCATTAGTCATTCAAACATTCAATTTATCTAGGTGAGGTCTGAGATTACATAAGCATGGTCCTTAAGTTTTGGACAAGATATGGCATGATAAAAATTAATCATTAGCGGTAGAAGCAGTGCTTTAGGTGGCTTGTTGGTGAACTACACGAACAAGCGTGTACCACACTCCACTTGTCAAGTATATTCTATTTCTAAAGCACAGACGTTTTTGTGATATCGAAAATTGACTAATTTGAGTGCGCTAATGAGGTATTCATGCCTCTATTTCATTCAAAACAGTCTTCTTTATGAAAAGTCTCCTTATCCTTTGCCTTGCCTTTGTCTCTACCATAATGCTGGCTCAAAACGATGTATACTTTGCATCTACACCTGGCCTGAATCCTGATGGCACTGAAATCATTTTCTCTTACGATGGCGACCTTTGGAAGGTGGCTGCCATTGGAGGTACGGCTACACGACTTACCGCTATGGCGGGAGAAGAGTCTTACCCTAGGGTGAGCCCTGATGGGAAATGGATTGCTTTTTCATCGGAACAGTATGGCAATATGGACATCTATATCATGCCTTATGGCGGTGGCGAAATTGAAAGACTGACCTATCACTCTTCAGCCGATCAAATGGAAGCTTGGTCTTGGGATAGCAAAACCATTTATTTCAGATCGGGCAGGTATAATAGCCGTTCGGCCTACAGCATAGACAGAAATGGGGGCACCCCTCAACGTATTTTCGACCACTATTTCAATTGGCCGCATAACCTTGCCATTCACCCTAATGGCGATATGTACTTTAATGAGAGCTGGGAAAGTAGCAATCAGGTAGCACGCAAGAGATATAAGGGCGCGTTCAATCCAGATATTAAGTCCTACAATTTAAACAGTGGTGCATTCAAAAAGCACACAACTTACGAGGGTAAGGACATGTGGGCTTCTATCGATAGAAACGGGAAGGTTTACTTTGTTTCAGATCAATCGAACGGAGAATATAACCTCTATGGGCTTGAAAATGATGAGTCGGTTCGCTTAACCAACTTCAGCACGTCCATCAAAACTCCACAGGTAAATGCTAATGGGGGCAAGGTCGTCTTCGAGAAAGATTACCAGTTATTTCTTTATGATGTGGCTTCAAAGCGCAGTGAGAAGGTGGCCATTAAGATCTTTCAGAACAGCACCCTAGCTCAGGAGAGAGATTTTAAAACGAAAGGGAATATTTCAGCCTTTGATATTTCTGGTGATGAAAAGAAGATGGCTTTTGTTTCTCGAGGAGAGCTTTTTGTGTCGGACATCAGCGGAAAGTTTATTAAGCAATTAAAAACCAACGCCAAGGAGAGGGTAATTGAAGTGAAATGGTTGAAAGACAATCAAACGCTTCTCTTTACGCAAACAGTGAACGGATATACCAATCTGTATACCATGGATGCAGCCGATGGATCGAATGAAAAACAGCTCACCAATGACGATCAGTCGAATCGAAACTTGGAAATGAATGGGGAGAAAACCCATGCTGTTTACCTCAGTGGCTCACAAGAAGTCAAATTAATCGACCTTTCGAATATGCAAAGTGAAACCATTGCAACACAAGAATTATGGGGGCTTTATAATCCATTACCGAGATTTTCACCTGACGGGCAGTTCATTGCTTTTACAGCCAAGAACGATTTTGAGGAAGATATCTACATCTACAATATTGCGGCCAAGCAGCTGGTCAATTATACCAAAACCGGAGTTACTGAAACAAGTCCATTCTGGGGTCCTGAAGGGAAATACATGTATTTTGTTTCTAACAGAACTGAACCAAGTTATCCGTTTGGATTGCAAGACGGGCGTGTATTCAGAGTGCCTTTAGCGCGAGAGGATAGGGCTTATAAATCCGATCAACTTGAAGCAATTTTTGATGAGGACAAAAAGGAGAAGGATACGGTGATCGTGTCGATCGATTACGATCAGGATCTTATGCGTTCATTGGAAAGAATCAGCCCCAACTTTGGTACCCAATCTAATCCGTTCGTGATTAAAGAAGGAGACAAAACCCACGTGATCTATACTTCCAATCACGATGAGAATCAGCGCTCATTGTGGATGACTACCATAAGCCCTTTTGAGAGGAACAAAACTGAGAAAATTGAGGGCAGCAGAAGTGCAGGAGGTAATATCATTCAAGTGAAAAAGAACTATTACCTGATCAATGGTGGCGCGATCAGCAAGTTGAATGTTGGAAATAAGAAGTTAACCGCCATTGAGACAGATTATACATTTCGCAGGTCTATGCGCAACGAGTTTGAGCAGATCTATTACGAAACCTGGGCAGGCGTAGAAGAGAACTTTTACAACGAGACTTTCCATGGAGAGGATTGGCCAAAATTAAAAGAGCAGTATGCAGCCTATCTACCTCATTTGAAATCTCGCGGAGAACTGCGCGTTTTGCTCAATGATCTTTTGGGTGAATTGAACTCTTCGCACATGGGCTTTAGCTCCTCTGGAGCAGAAGAAGGTACTTTTTACAATACCAGAAGTTTGAATTTGGGTGCCTTATTCTCTAATAAAAACCCATTTACAGTAGAGCGCATAGTCAGTGAAGGGCCATCAGATTATTCAGATGTGGATTTAAGGGCGGGCGATGAGTTGGTCGCTATCAATGGTGAGACTATTGACCCTAAAATGAATAGGGAGTATTACTTAGCGAAGCCATCGATTGATGAGGAAGTGAGCTTGACCGTAAAGCGTGGCAAGGAGATGGTAGAAATAAAGGTGCATCCTGCCAGTGATGGCCTTATGCGAACTAATCTGTATGACGAGTGGATTGCCGATAACCAAAGTAAGGTAGACAAGGCGACCAGCGAAAAAGTGGCCTATGTGCATATGAAAAATATGGGCTTAGGGTCGTTAGAGGAATTCCTAATTGAGATGACATCGGAAGGCTATAACCGAGATGCCTTGATTCTCGATTTACGCTATAATACCGGTGGAAATGTGCATGACGAAGTATTGAAATTTCTTTCAAGAAAGCCATATCTCCAATGGAAGTACAGAGAAGGTAAGCTCACAACACAAGCCAACTTTGGAGCAGGGGCTAAGCCTATTGTATTGTTGATCAATGAGCAAAGTCTTAGCGATGCGGAAATGACTGCTCAAGGATTCAAAGAATTAGGACTAGGAACCATTATTGGAACAGAAACTTACCGCTGGATCATCTTTACGAGTGGTGCGGGTTTGGTGGATGGGTCTTTCTACCGACTGCCGTCATGGGGCTGTTACACCATGGATGGCGAGAACCTAGAGAAAGTAGGCGTAGCGCCAGATATTACAGTGGAAACGAATTTCAGTGACCGAGTCAATGGACGAGATCCGCAGTTGGAAAGAGCTATTCAAGAAGTAATGAAGCAGTTAGGTAACTAATTGCTTCTACTTGGGTGATGTAAACGATTGGTATAAGGCTGTAAATGGCTTTGAAACTGCTTTTTCTCCACTTTGACCAAAGCTGGCAAAAGAGTAAAAACTTCAATTCGGACGCTTACTATACATGAGTAATAGATAGTCTATATTTTGCGCTATGCTAATCTCCTTTAATCATTCTCTTTATGGTGCTATAAGCTGACTCACAAGCACCTTGTACCATCGCTCGATTGTCTTTAGATAGTGCCTCTCCTGCAAAATATACCTTATCCATCAATGGTTTTGAAATAAGACTAATAATGTTGTTTTGTTTTCCATCAAATGAATGGGAATATGCCCCTTGAATAAAGGGTTCTTTTGACCAATTTTGGATAATGTGCTTTTTGTAATGGGTTGTTGCCTTGCCATCGAATATTTCATCCAATTCAGACAAGAACTTCAAAATAACTTCTTCATCATTTAATTCTGTGTAGGCCGATGCTTTTTCATTGATGGCAAAAAGACCCAGTATATTTTTATCAGAGTCTTTTTTGAAAGCAGCATCATAGACAAACTTATTCTCCTCGGTGAGAGCCTTGAATATATTTCCATAAGCCAAAATATCAGGATAGAACCTTTCATCGAACTCGATAAATATTTTGATGCCATCGCCCATGAAGACTTTGCCAATTGCTTCTCTTTTTTCTAAAGGCATTTCAGGCTGAAAGGCTATTTGCTCATTTTGAAGCATTTTAATTGGAACGGTGATCAGAATTCTGTCTGCTTCATATGATTCGTTATCAGCAGTTTTGGCAATTACAGTGTCTGCTTCATAGTTAATCTCAACTACGGGTTTGTTGAGAACAATACTATCGGATATTTCAGGCACGATGTTTTGCTCAAAAAAGTCAAACCATGTGGAACGCTTGAATTTCCACTCACTGTAAAGACTTTTAATGTAGTTGTGCGACTTTAACTTGCCATTTTTCCATGTTTTAATTGTCTGCGGATTGTACTCAATAGTTTCAAACATTCTCTGATCAACTGACTTATTGGCTATTTCTCCTAAAACTCTTGGATTTACATGAATCCATTCTGCACCAAGGTCTATGGGGAAGTTGGAAAAATTCTCTGCTTTCTTCAGCCTGCCACCGTATACAGCAGCTGCTTCTAGAATTTTGAATTCGATACCGTACTTTTTAAGTAAATAGCCTGCGGACATTCCTGCAGCGCCTGCACCTATAATGATGACTTTACCTTTAAAAGAACCATCTAATGTTGGAAAAAAAGGAGCGTTTGAGTTACATGATTGTAAGAGTACAGAAGAGAGAAGAGGTAAACTGATCCCCATCAAAAGGCTCTTTTCAATGAATTCTTGCCTTGTCATATGTGCCTATTTTTTGCGGATTAAAATAATCTAAATGCCAAACCTATGTAGAGTACACTATTTTTTAAGTCTCGACCATTGGAGATATTGGTAAGTCCTTGGCAGTACCTTATACCAATCGCCCAATCTTCCGCCAAACTGTATCCTAAGCCAGCGTTTATTGTAAAATCAAATGTTTCAAAGTTATCAAGTTTGAGTTCATCTGGAACCGATTTGGCGGTATTAATAGTAAGCAGTCCTAGTTGCGGACCGAGTTCATAATAGAATTTGCCTTGCTTCCATTTCAACATTACTGGAATATTGACATAGGAAATTTTATACCTGCCACTTTCTTTAGAATCTTCTCCCTGAAGAGACCAAATCACTTCAGGTTGAAGCTTAAGTCCTTTTGAAATTTTATAAGAAGCATATACTCCAAAAGAATAACCTACTTTTCTGTCACTTTCTGGTAATGCATCTTTGCCCCAAAGTTCGGCAAAGTTGATTCCTGCTTTGATTCCATATTCTACTTCTTGCTTGGCCGTTTCCTTTTCCTGAGCAATAAGATGAGCGGTATTCGTGAGACTTAAAACAATAATCACAATCAAAAAAAGAAAACTGAACCCCTTTTTCATTTCATATAGATGTCTTGGTTAATCTAGTGTTTGAGGATTTTTAAATCAACATAGCGCATAACGTAAATTATGCGTCACATTTGCTGCATTTATATCCCATGTAATTTATTAAAACTTCCTTATTGCATACAAGTTGGGTTGCTATAAGGAATTTGATTACAGGCTTGTATTGTCTAATCTCAATTAATATGAGTGGCGTGAAATTTTAGAAGGGGCTTCTGATGGCTTATCGGTGAATAATACAAGCAAGTTCGAAATAGGCATTCCTTAATCAACTAATCTCTTTTCTTTCCATTTGCCACGTCTGAACCAAAAGACAGTAAGTAGACAAGGAATGACATAGCTTACAGGGAATGACCACCAAACACCAAGCTCTTGAAAACTATCCATTTCTGAGGTAATCCATGCAAAAGGAAATTGCAGTGCCCATATCCCAATGATGGTGAGAATCATAGATTCTACGGTATTTCCAGAACCTCTTAAGGTGCCAACTAGGGCGAGCTGAGCGCCCATAAAACCAAAACTTAGGGAGGTGATTTTGAGAAAGTCAGTACCCATACCTACTACCTCATCGGTAGAATCTAAAAACGTTTTGACCAGTGGCTCGGCAAAGATGTAGAAGATGATGCCAATCATGGAGAGTGCCACAAAGCCAATCCAGGCCGCATAAGTAGCTCCTTTTTCGGCCCTTTCAATTTGTCTAGCCCCCATATTCTGCCCCACAAAAGTGGATGAGGCATGAAGCAGTCCTAAACCAAAGATCACCACAAAGCTGATGAGTCGTGAGCCAACACCATAGGCAGCCAGCACCTCTGTTCCAAACTTGGCGGCAATGCCCGTCATAATGGTGAGACCCAAAGCTCTAGCTGAGATTTCCATGGACGAAGGAGCGCCAAGTTTAAAGGCTTTTTTCAGTAAAGGAAAATCTAGCTTGAACCCCGTAAGTGATAGCTGAAAGCTTGTTTTGCCCTTAAAAAGAATGTAAACACCGGTAAAAGCAGATAAACTCACAGTCACCAGTGTGGAGACAGCAGCACCTGTAACTCCATAAGCTGGAACTGGTCCCCAACCGTAAATAAACAAAGGGTCTAAGATGAAATTGAGACCTAAAGTGGCTGCATTGATATAGAGTGGTATTCTAACTTCACCGATTCCGCGCATCAGCGATTGAAACATGATAAAGCCAAAGTTGAAGACTAGTCCGATGAAGATGGTACGCAGAAAGATATTCGCATCATCAAAAATGATAGACTCAACACCTAGCCAACCCAAAATGGTAGGGGAAAGCATGTAAGCAATGGCCGATAAGATTATGGAAATTAGAATAACCATAGTTAGCGTTTGAGCGGCCACATGATTGATCATTTTGATGTTCTTAGCGCCAGCATATTGTGCTACTAGTATGGTGCCTGCGAAGGCAAAGCCTGAACTAAGGCTGATTAAAAGAAAATTAACAGGGAAACTCACTGATACCGCAGCAACTGCATTGGCACCCAACCTGCCTACCCAAAAGGCATCGACCAATTGATAACCTGTTTGTAAAAGGTTGGCTCCAATGATGGGAAGAGCAAGTGCAACAAGTCCTTTGAGGATGGAGCCTTGAGTAAGATCTAAACCGCCTTTTCTCATGAGTGAACAAATCTATCTTAATCAGGTGATTCTGACGGAAATAGTTTCATGTTTTTCTAATTGGTTTAAAGCACGCCTTTGAATTTAGGAGCAACGAAATTACTTTGTAACTTAAGATTGCCTTTACAATTACTCTGTGCGATGAAAAAAATATTAATAATCCTATTTTGCTTCATATCCATAAGCCATCTGATTGAAGCTCAAAAATTAAAAGTAAGTGATAATCAAAGGTTTTTAGTGACTGAGAATGATGAACCCTTTTTCTGGATGGCAGATACTGCTTGGGAATTATTTCATCGTACGACAAGAGAAGAAGTAGATGAGTATCTCGCCAAAAGGGCAGATCAGGGCTTTAATGTAGTACAAGCCGTGGCATTAGCGGAGTTAGATGGACTCAATACGCCAAATTCTTTTGGGGAAAAGCCTTTATTCAATAATGATCCGAAAACGCCTAACCCGAAATATTTTGAGCATGTCGATTATATTATTGATAAGGCCAAGAGCCATGGTATCTATATAGCACTTTTACCAACCTGGGGTGACAAATTGTTCAAAGCAGGCTGGGGAGTAGGGCCTGAAGTTTTTAATACTGAAAATGCAGCGGCTTTCGGCCAATGGATTGGAGCAAGGTATGCGAAAAAGGATAATGTGATCTGGGTAATTGGAGGAGATAGGCATCCGAGAGAAAATAGCAATGACGTTGCAGTTTGGAACTCGATGGCCGAAGCCATTGCCAAAGCAGCTGGCGGTTATGACCAAACACTGATGAGTTATCATCCGCAGCCAAGACAAGGAGGTGGGTCTTCCTATTGGTTTCACAATGAAAAGTGGTTAGACTTCAATATGCATCAGACTGGGCATTGTGCTAATCAGGGTACTTACCAGCAGATTACGCATGACTATAATTTAAGTCCAACTAAGCCGACTTTCGATGGAGAACCGCTTTATGAAGGACATCCTAATTGCTTTAATCTGAAAGACTTGGGCTATAGCGAAGCACAGGATATCAGAAGAATTATGTATTGGGATGTTTTTGCCGGAGCCTTTGGTCAGACTTATGGGCATCACAGTGTTTGGCAAATGTATAAAGTGGGTAGAGATCCAATCAATTCACCTCCCAGACCTTGGCCAGAGGCATTAGATATGCCAATGGCTACTCAAGTCAAGCATTTAAAGCATTTAATGCTCTCCCGTCCGTTTCTGAATAGAATACCGGATCAGTCAATTGTTTTAGAAGAGCAGTCGGATGATAAAAACTATGTGATTGCCACCAGAAGCATAGATGGTTCATATGCCATGATTTACTTCCCAACGGGCAAAGCTTCGAAGGTAAATCTTTCAAAGCTGTCTGGTAGGCGTTTAAAAACCTGGTGGTACGATCCTAGAACTGGAAATGCATTTGATGGCCCTAAATTGTCTAAGGCAAATGAAGTTTTAATTACTCCTCCAACAGCAGGCAAAGGGAATGACTGGGTGCTTGTCGTTGATGATAGCAGCAGAGAATTTCAAAAACCTGGTAGATAATTAAAGATGATGACTCAACCCAAATATATTTTCGCGTTTCTACTTAGTCTGTCGTTGATGGCTTGTCAACAAAAAGCAAATGAAAAGCTCACTGTTAGTCCTCTTTTCTCAGATCATATGGTGCTTCAGCAAAATGATGATGTATCACTTTGGGGCACTTATAGTCCCAACGGATATGTAGAAATAAATACCAATTGGGGTTTTAATGTTGGTTCAAAAGCTGATGACATAGGTAAATGGGAAATGAAACTCGTTACTCCTGCGGCTGGTGGTCCATTTTCAATATCAATAATTGCTCGAGATACAACCATTATAATTGACGATGTATTGATTGGTGAAGTTTGGTTGGCTTCTGGGCAATCTAATATGGAAATGCCACTCAAAGGATGGCCGCCAAACGATACCATCTTCAATTCCAATGAAGAAATCGAAAAAGCTGATTTTCCATCCATAAGAATGTTTACCGTAGAACGGAACATGTCAGAAAAGCCTTTGGAACAAGTAAAAGGAAATTGGCAAGTCGCAAGTCCTGAAACAGCTGGTGATTTTAGTGCTACGGCCTACTTTTTTGCTAAAAAGCTTTATGATGAAATGAATGTACCCATCGGAATCATTCATACTAGTTGGGGAGGAACTGTTGCTGAAGCTTGGACGAGCCAAGAGAAATTAAAGATTTTAGGTGATTTTGATGAAGTGCTTGATCGATTATTAGACTCAACTAGTTTTGACCTCACTAATGAGTGGTTTAACCAAAACCAATCGGTAGCAAAGCTTTCTTCACCAGCAGAGCGGGAGAACTTTGAGCTTTCTATTGATGCAGCTGGTGTAAATTTTGACGATAGTGCTTGGCCTTCAATAAGCCTTCCAGGTCGGTTTGACGAACTGAGTTCAGGTACTTTTGATGGTGCGGTTTGGTTGCGTAAAAGCTTTGAACTTAAAAAGTCAAGCTCCGAATACGACCTTTATATAGGTGCTGTCGATGATATGGATGATATCTATATTAATGGAACCAGAGTGGGTGGGTTTAATAGTCCTGGTTTTTATAATGTTCCAAGAGCGGTGAAAATCAACAAAGACTTACTGATTAATGGTACCAATGTTATTGCCATTCGAGCCCTTGATACCGGAGGGCCGGGTCAAATTACTGGGCCGATCACCATGACGGACGATTCTGGTGAAAGAATGTCTTTAGCAGGAGAGTGGAAGTACCGCCTTTTGGCTGAAATTTATCAAGGAGCATTGCATGTATATGATTTAAATTTAGACTTATCCAAAAGGCCAGAAATTGTTGAATTCCATCCTAATCTTCCTTCAGTGCTGTATAATGGTATGATCGAACCTTTAATTCCATATACCATAAAAGGGGCGATATGGTATCAAGGAGAGTCTAATGTTGGAAGAGCCAATCAATATGAACGCCTTTTTCCTGCCATGATCACTGATTGGAGAGAACGTTGGAATCAAGATTTTTCATTCTATTATGTTCAATTAGCTCCATTTATCTATACTTCTGTGGTTAAAGATCAAGTTTCTGCCGAATTGAGGAATGCACAAAGACTTAGTTTAAAAACGCCTAAAACAGGAATGGTGGTGACTTTAGATGTTGGAAATCCAACTAACATTCACCCTGCTAAAAAGCAAGAAGTTGGAGAAAGGTTGGCTTTACATGCATTAGCTAATGATTATGGTAAAGACTTGGTTTCTTCAGGACCACTGTTTAAAAATATAACCCTAATGAACGATCGGGTTGTTCTTGAGTTTGAAAGTATAGGCAGTGGCCTTATGGCAAAAGGGAAGTTGATAGGGTTTGAAATTGCAGGAGCTGATAAAGTGTTTTATGATGCTCAGGCTCGAATTATAGAAAACAAAGTTGAATTAGTGAGTTCGAAAGTGAATCAGCCTAAATATGCCCGTTATGCTTGGCGAGATGATAGTGATGCAACACTTTTTAATAAAGAGGGACTGCCTGCCTCAACTTTTACGACTAAAGAGAATTAGTTTAAATGATATTTTGAATCTGAATAGAATAGCAGTTTCTAAAGTTCTTGGCCATCGTGATGATAAAAAAGGCTTCAATTTGAATTGAAGCCTCGTATTTAATTTTTAGAATAATTTCTCATGATGGGGCGCAATGCCTTTCATTCTGAGATAAATAGTGGTTTGCCCTCTATGATGTGTTTGATGCTCAAAGGCCTTCTTCAGCCATTCAACCCTAGAGATTTTAAAGCTGCCTGCTTCGATAATTTCGTCCGCTTTACTTATGTCCATGTTTTTCACTGCATCAATGCACCAATCGTAAACCTCAGCAGTGACTCTTTTCAATTCGGATTTGTTATGAAACTTAGCTTCTTGTTCCAAGTTGACGCTACTATAAATGCGCTGAGCACCAGTTGCGTTTCCTACCAAACCAATATTGCCTTGCGCCATATGGAGGTATTGTTGTGCAAAACTTCGTACTTCTACATTTGGCTTGTAAGTTATGCCATCTTCAGGCATGGCATCAATATATTCTAAAGAATAAGCTTTGGCGCGTTCCCAATCTGCTACATAACCATCTTTTGTAGATTCTTCAAAAGTCGAGTTGCCGGTGACTAATAAATTGGCCGAGCCAAAAATGACCAAGGTTAATACTAAAAGTGTTTTCGTTAAATTTTTCATGAGTTTTGATTAAAAAGTGTTTCGAGTTGTTACGTTGATATTCAGGAAATGATTTCTACTTTAAGCCCAATGAATCCAAAAGTGGCAATTATTGGTGCAGGTGCAGCAGGCTTTTTTGCAGCCATTTCTTGTAAAACCCAGCATCCAACAGCTGAGGTTACTATCTATGAGAAGACCAGTAAACTCTTGGCCAAAGTGAGAATATCTGGTGGAGGAAGGTGCAACGTAACCAATGGTTGTGAAGGAGTGCCCTTGTTTGCCAAGCATTACCCAAGAGGAGAGAAGCAGTTAAAGAAAGCCTTTGGTCAATTTAGTTCGACAGATACCATTAATTGGTTTGAAAGCCGAGGCGTTGAATTGAAAGTGGAACCCGATGGGCGTATGTTTCCTGTTTCAGATGACTCTCAAACCATTATCGACTGTTTGATGGCAGAAGTCAGAAGACTTGGAATACAGATTGTTATTTCAGAGCCATTGCTCAGCTTGTCAAATGAAAAAGATAAGGTTAAGCTAGAATTCAAATCGGGATCGAAAGTAGTAGATAAAGTGATTGTGACCACTGGAGGTCAACCCAAAGCTGAAGGATTCAAATGGTTGGTAGATCTCGGCCATCAGATTGTTGAACCTGTTCCATCGCTGTTCACCTTTAATATGCCGAAGAATAATATCACTCAACTGATGGGGCTTTCGGTGCCTAATGCCACTGTTCGTATTCAAGGCACAAAACTAAACCAGAGTGGTCCGCTACTGATCACGCATTGGGGTATGAGTGGACCTGCAGTGCTCAAGACCTCAGCTTGGGGTGCAAGAATATTGAATGATATGGATTATCAATTTGTAGTGCATATCAATTGGCTAGGGCAAGAAACGGAGCAAGGGTTGAGAGATCATATTGAAAATATCAAAGCCTCAAACCCTAAGAAGCAGTTGAAGAATCTTTCAATTTATGGGTTACCGCAGCGCTTATGGGACTATTTTCTCGAAGCTGCAGAGATTGAACCAGAGAAGCCTTGGGCTGAACTACCAAAAAAGCAATTCAATAAACTAGTCGAAAAGCTGATCAACGACCAGCATCAAGTGACAGGTAAAACCACATTTAAAGAAGAGTTTGTCACTGCTGGGGGAATAGACTTAGCCGATGTAGATTTTAATACCATGCAAAGCCGGGTAGTTCCGAATCTTCATTTTGCTGGTGAAGTGCTTAATATTGATGGCGTAACTGGTGGCTTTAATTTTCAAGCCGCATGGACAACTGGCTTTATTGCGGGTAAGCACTGCTTAGGTTAACGTAGCAAGGGGATGGAAAAACTCTCAGGACGTCATTGCGGAATTTTCCTTTGAAAACTCTAAACAATCAAAGGAAAATATCCGCAATCTCGTTTAACGCTTATTGAGATACCGGATAAAATAGGCCTTTGGAAAATTTAAGGCCTATTTTTCCGGCATGACGTACTCTTACAATCCCTAACTCACCACAAGAGAATCCCATTTGTAAAATTGACTTCTTAGTTTTTCATACAATTGTGTTATTTTCCGCTTTCTAAAACCTCTAACTCATATGAAATTTAGATACCTGATTTTATCTATACTATCCCTTTTTGTCACGCTGAGTCAAGCACAAGACATCCAAGAAATCTTAAAGCAATATGAATTCCGCAACGTTGGGCCACTAAGAGGTGGACGTGTTACTGCCGTTGAAGGAGTTAATAGCCAACCTTCTGTTTTCTACATGGGTGCTACTGGTGGTGGTGTTTGGAAAACTGACGATTATGGTATGACTTGGAACAATGTTTCTGATGGATATTTTCCTACGCCATCCATTGGTGCTATTTCTGTCTATCAAAATGACCCAAAAGTGGTTTATGTGGGAACTGGTTCTGACGGATTAAGATCTAATGTGATTGCTGGAAAAGGTGTTTATAAGTCTAATGATGCAGGTAAAACTTGGGATTTCATTGGTTTAAAAGAAACTGGTCAGATTGGTGCGGTGGAAATTCACCCAACTAATCCTGATATTGTCTACGTAGCGGCCATCGGTAAAGCTTTTGGTAAAAACCCTGAGAGAGGTGTTTTCAAAACTGTGGATGGCGGAAAGAACTGGACAAAAATCCTTTATCACTCGGATAGTGTAGGTTTTTCTGACCTAGAGTTTGCTCCAGATGATCCCAATACCATTTATGCAGGTGCCTGGAGAGGTGAAAGAAGACCTTGGACCATCATCAGTGGTTCTTCAGAAGGAGGCGTTTACAAATCTACAGATGGTGGAACGACTTGGAATAAGCTGACTAATGGCCTTCCAAACAAGCTAATCGGTAAGGTTGACTTTGCTGTTTCTGCAGCTAAGCCTGAAAGAGTTTATGCCAACATAGAGGCATCTGACGATCAAGGAGGACTTTACAGATCTGATGATAGAGGAGCAACATGGGAATTCGTTTCTGACAATAGCAATCTCACCAACAGACCTTTTTATTACACGAATATCTATGCGAATCCGAAGAATGCGGACATAGTCTATAACATGGCCTTACGTTTCATTAAGTCTACTGATGGCGGTAAAACATGGTCTAACCTAAGAGTTCCGCATGGCGATAACCACGATTTGTGGATCAACCCAAGCGATACTTCCATCTGGATTCAATCTAACGATGGAGGTGCGAATGTTACTTTGAATAGCGGAAGAACATGGTCTACCCAATTTAACCAACCTACGGCTGAATTGTACCAAGTGGAAGTAGATGATCAATATCCTTATTGGTTATATGCAGGTCAGCAAGACAATTCAAGCACTATTGCTGTACCAAGCATGCCAACAGAGAGTGTTCAAGCAGGTAGCAATGCTTTTATCATCAATACCGGTGGTTGCGAAACAGGGCCAGCTGTACCGAAGCCAGGGAACCCAAATATTGTCTATTCTAACTGTAAAGGCCGTTTTGGAGTCTATGACAAGCGCACAGGACAAGAACTTCAATACTATGTGGGTGCCACCAATATCTATGGTCACAATCCAAAAGACTTACAATTTAGATTTCAGCGTGTAGCGCCAATTCATGTGTCACCGCATAATCCTGATGTGGTATATCATACTTCGCAGTATGTGCACAAGACAATTGACGATGGTAAAACTTGGGAAATCATTTCTCCAGACCTAACAGCTTTTGAGTCGGAAAAGCAAATTGTGCCAGGCGGACCAATCACTAGAGATGTTACAGGTGAAGAATATTACAGTACTATTTATGCCATCAGAGAATCTGCCATTCAAGAAGGATTGATTTGGGTTGGTGCGAATGATGGACCAGTTCATGTGACCAGAGATGGTGGAAAGACTTGGGATAATGTAACGCCAAATATGCCGAAAGGAGGAAGGGTTGACGCTGTTGAACCTTCAGCGCATAATCCTGCAAAGGCTTATGTGTCTGTATTGAGATTTCAATTAGACAATGACTTCAGACCTTATATATACAAAACTGAAGATTACGGTAAGACTTGGGAACTGTTAACTGACGGAACCAATGGTATTCCAGACGATTATCCAACTAGAGTTATTCGTGAAGATCCAAAAAAAGAGGGGGTTTTATATGCAGGAACCGAGTTTGGTTTATTTATCTCTTTCGATGATGGCCAGTCTTGGGAGTCATTTAATCAGACATTGCCAGTAACGCCAATCACAGATATTAAAATCCATAATGACGACCTAGTGATGTCAACCATGGGTAGAGGTTTCTGGATTTTGGATAACATTATCAGCCTTCGTGAAATAGCTAGTGTGAAAGATCAACAAGCTCACTTATTCGATTTAAAAGATGGTATTCGTAACAGAATGCGTGCTTCTAGTGATTACAATGGTTCAGAATATCCAGGAATGGGTGTGACCATTGACTATTACATCAAAGACAACAATCAGCCAACTAAACTGGATATTCTGAACGATAAGGGCCAAGTGGTTCGCACATTCGTCAATGGCAGACCAAGTCCTCCTGTGGATACTGAAAGAGACATGTCTACAGAGTTTTCAGCTCCTCCAGCAGCTGGTGGTTTACCAAATAAGCAAGGTATTAACAGATATAGCTGGAACATGCGTCACGCTGGCGGATGGAGTGATAATCCAAGAAGAGCCTATATGGGTAATGGCCCAATGGTTTCGAACGGAACTTACACAGCCAGATTAACCATTGGAGATCAGGTGATGGAAGATCAGTTTAATGTGGTGCTAGATCCGCGAGTGACTTTGGTAAACGATGCTGATGTTGCCGAGCAAGAACGTTTAGCTTTAGAAATTCAGTCTTTCTCAGACGAAGTGGCCATGCTTGTTTCGAAGGTTGAAAAGGCCAGAGAAGCACTTAAGAATAGCTTGACTACTGAAAAAGTAAGTCGCAAAGACGAGCGCAGAAAAGAAGAATTAGAGACCATTTATTACAAGCTGGTTACATCCCCTGGAACTTACATGCAGCCTATGTTGCAGTCGCAAACAGGCTATCTTTCAAGTATGATTGGTAGAGCAGATCAAAGACCGGGTAAAGACGCTTATGATAGACTGGCCGATTTAAAGAGTCAGTTCGAAGCCATCAAGAAAGAGTTTGAATCTCTCCAATAGGTTTTGAAGAGTATAGGAAAGAAATGGTATTGGCAAATTCCGCATCCGATTGTGATGCTGTTTGCCATTATCGTTTTAACCGCTATTCTTAGTCATATCATCCCTGCTGGGGTTTTTGATAGAGAATTGGTAGATGGAAGGAGCAGGGTAATTCCTGATTCTTATCATACTATTGAGCAAACACCACTTTCGTTTCTAGATACTTTCTTAGCCATTCCGGGCGGTTTTGCTTCGGCAATCTCCATCATATTTGTGGTGCTTTCTTCGGGGATCATGTTCGGCATTTTAGAGAAATCTGGAATGATCGAAAATGCTGTCGGCACCTTTGTGAAGAAGCTTGGGGTGGAAAGACGCTTTTTGGTGGTCATTCTTATGACCTACCTTTTCGGTTGCCTTGGCATCTTCATTGGCTATGAAAACAACATTGCGCTCATTCCCATTGCTGCCATCACTTCATTGGCTCTCGGTGGCGACTTAATGTTAGCTGCGGGTATTTCTGTAGGAGCCGTAACGGTTGGTTTTGGCTTATCACCTGTAAACCCTTATACGGTTGGTACAGGTCATACTTTGGCACAAATGCCCATGTTCAGTGGTTGGCTTATTCGTTCCATTTTGTGTTTAACTTCTCTGAGCTTACTGGCATACTTCAATGTTCGGTACTTCAAAAAAATATTGGCCAAACCTGAGAAATCACTTTCGCTAGGCATAGATACCAGCGGATTTAAACTCTCTAAGCCTTTGCAGGAATATAGCATGACCACCAATAATTGGATGGTGTTGGTGGTTTTTGTGGCAGGTATGTTTATGATGTTATATGGGGTGTTTCAATGGCATTGGTTTATCAATGAAATCTCAGCCATTTTCCTAATGATCTCCATTGCTGCCGGTATAGTTTCCGGACAGAGTGGACGAACCATCAGTGAAACTGCCTTAAAGTCCGTGAGCGTGGTGGCTCCAGGCGCCTTTATGGTAGGTTTTGCCACCAGTATTAAAGTAGCTATGGAAATGGGGAATATCTCAGATACCATTGCTTTCA